>CAYFYU010000009.1:21112-42368 GCA_964347455.1 uncultured Spirochaetota bacterium
AATCGGGCGCTATTCCAGCAGCAAATACTTTCTTGAGCATTTCATATGAAAAATACGTCTGCCACTCAACCATCACCTCAACAAACGAAATATCATCATAAATCGCATAACTTATGTTTTCCAATCCCATATAATTTCGTGGCATACCATAAAGAGATAATGCGATCATCCCGAGAACAAAATCCCTTTCATTATAACTTTTTCCCTCCTGCTCTTTTTTAATTGGAAACTGAAGCTTATCATCGGTCATGATGTCCCAGCCCTCAAACCACCTGCCAGGAGAATGGGGATCCAGCCTCTTTTTATATTCTTCCCAACTCCTCCTATCCTTTACGGGGTATTCCAGATACTGTGGCATCAATTCAGGATCACTTTTCTTGATTCGAACCACTGCCCCATCCCAATCTATCTTCACAATGTGTTCTGCATCCTCTTCTAAAACTTTTGTCTCGAAAAGGGGCACCAGGGGCGGTACCCATGGCGGATTGTTATTACGTCCCATACCCTGTACAGCTGCATTTGGTTTTATACATTCATTCTGATCCTGATAGCCGAGAAGATGCATGTTGATTTCCTTTTTATTTTCCAAATTTCTGACAGGCATACCTTCCCGTACCCAGCGTTTATACGCTTCGTTCCATGCATCAACACCCCAGACAAACACGTCATCTTGTCTCTCGAAATTGCATATTGCCTGAAATCGTTCCTGTGCATTCATGGCCATCTCCCCACGACAGTATACACAAAATATTATCAGCAACAACTATTTTTATTCCTACCGCTCTCATAAACACCTCAAATTTTAATGTGTAAAACCAGTCCCAAAGGGGGGAAAAGAACTTTCCTCTTTTTTGATATAGTGTGCACGCACAGTATGGTGTATAATGGTTTAATAAAGGTATAAAACATGGACACAAAAGTTAAGCTACTAACCCAGGCTGAAGAGTACATATTTTCCACGGGATTGCGAGATGGGGCGACCCAGCTTTGCAAGGCCAATATAAAGTATGGTTTGGCCAAGATTCACTGGGTTCAGGAACGTTTGGGGCTCAAACCGAATGCCACCTTTATTTCTACACCAGACATGACCATCAGCCGTAATGCAGCCCGATGGGAGAGTGGATTTGGTTATGGAGGTAAGATCAGCTGGGGTGATGGCGGTACTGAACTGGTAATCCTTGATACAAAACCCAACTCGTGCGGGATGCTGGTAGGAGGACTGGATCGCTTCCCAGACAGTTCAGAATTGGTTCAAAAGCTCGATAAGCTAAGGGGTCGAAAAGCAAAGATCGATGGGATTGAGATCCAGTGGGACTTTCACCTTTCAAACCACTTTATCGATCTATTCTGGGTTAAACCCCTGAGTAAGGTCAAACTCCCGGAGTATGTTTTCATCATCCATTCATCGGCTCGAGAACTGCGGGGAGACAATCCAAAGGGATTCGGACTCTATCATGATCATAGCCAGAGGTTACAGAACATGGGAGAGAAGATCGAAACTCCCTTCGGCTCTCTCAATATTTTGACCGGTCCCCGGGTAAAGGAATACTATGAATTTTACCGCTACGCGGAGAATTTCTCGAAAAAAAAACGTGCTCTTGCAGCCAGGGCACTTTTTGGAGACTTCCAGCCTATCTCCAACGAAGTACACCAGGGATTGGTAAACGCAAACGAGATTCTCTTGGGTTGTCACTTTTTTCGCGATACTGACTCCGAATGCGTCCTGCCTTTTGTATTGCGGGCGGACATCCCGGCTTATCTGGTCAAGGGTAAATCCAATTTCGGTGAGAGCGAAATCGAGGCCCTTGGTTTTACACAGCGATCACAAAGGCTGGGAGTATACGACCGATTGAAAAATGCCAACCTCATCCCTCATGGAGCAGGCTATACCTATCCTGACCTGCTGGATGTGTGCCGCGTCCTCGAATACAATGGTCATAGATATTTCGAGGTGGATCAATCAACCGATCGGGGCAAAAAAGTTCTCGCTGATGTACGAGAAATCCCCTATTCGTATCGGGGCCGGGAGGTAGTGCTTAAAACATTGGAGCTGAAAATGTGCGAACTGGTAGCAAAGTTGATACCCCGCTATGTACTCAAGATATAGTCTATTCGGCCAATGTTTCGCCAAGACACAGAATGTTAGAAGGGAGGTCGTCAAATGTTCACCAGAAATTTAAGCGATGAGGAGGTAGAAATAATTCACGATATAGAAGAGTTCGTTCGGGATAAGCACGATACCCTGCAGGGTCATGATTACTCCCACGTTCTCGCCGTTGCTAACTATGCGCTAGAGATAGCCAGGCAAATACCCGACCAGGTCGATCCATTCGTGCTGATCTGTGGAGCTCTCTTTCATGATATAGGCCGTGTGGGCACCCAAACCGGACGGCTACATGGACTTCGAGGGGCTACCATTACTGAAGAATACCTGCGTTCTGTTAATATCAAGACTGAAATTCGGAAAGAGATCGTACGGATTGTGGTGCGTCATACTGAAACTTCCATGCAGCCTCCTGAGACAGTTGCCGAAAAGGTTGTATTTGATGCAGACGACCTGGATCGATTGGGCTTAATGGGAATGCTGCGGGGAATGATGGTGGGAGCGGTGAGCCGCTCCATGGAGGATATAATCGAGAATAGGCTGCAAAAGAGAAAAAAAGACTACGAGAGGTTACACTTCAAGGCAAGCCGGGAAATTGGGCGCGAACTATACGAGGAGACCCTCAAACTGATCGAGTTTATCAGAAATTCATTAAACCAGAGATATCTCAAGATAAGCAAACTGAATCTGCCGATAGAAGTAGCAACTTGAGATACCGTTTTGACAATATCAAACCTCTAAAGCTTTTATTATCTATTTTATTTTCTTACCATATATCACTACTAATGTGGACTCATCACCATACTTACCCCATGTTTCAATAACCTCTTTCATTCCCGGGCCGTTCACAGTTTTTTGCCATTGTTCCCAGCTTTCCACATCGATGTCTTCCACAATCTGGTATGGGGATTGACCTTTTTCTGCACCCTCTATTTCATACACCTCAAAACGATGAACTCCTGGTTCAAATGGAGTAACCTTTTGGTCGAGACCTATAGACCATTTTTTGTACTCCTCAATGTCAACACCAGGCTTTAACCTGTACATAACAAAGACCTTTTGCATTTTCAACTACCTCCAATTGAATTTTTAGTTTTCTCTGTATCAACCGCTAAAGTATAGCCGGACACAGTATTCGAATACTTAGGGCTCAATCGTCGATCTTTGCTCTCAAAGCTTTAATCTGTCCACGCTTTTTTTTGCGTTCGAGGCGTCTTCGTTGAGAGCTGGCCGTTGGCTTGGTTGGTGTACGTTTTTTCCGTGTGGAGGCAACGCTTTTAATAAGTTCTCCTAACCGTTTCAGCGCATCCTCTCTATTTTTTTCCTGACTTCGATATTGCTGAGCCTTGATAACGACAACTCCCTCTTTCGTGATGCGCTGGTCGTTCAGCCTCAAAAGCCGCTCTTTGTAGTTTTCGGGTAATGATGAAGTCTTTATATTGAAGCGCAAATGTACGGCCGTGGAAACCTTGTTTACATTCTGACCTCCGGCACCCTGGGCACGAATAGCACTGATCTCGATCTCGTTTATGGGGATAGTAACCTTTTTCGTAATCTGGAGCATTATTCCAGTTTATATGGTACCCATTTCACACAATAAAAACAAGTGGATTGAATCACCCTTTGTAATGGCCAGTCATAAAAGTCTATCCCAGGATCATAAAATTTAATCTGATAAATCGTATTGAATAATATAAAAATTCTCGCTGATATTACCGATTTTTATATAAAAATGACTACAACCCAAAAACATCCATCACTCTGGAAAATAACCCTTTTTTTGTATCTTCAAATATTGATCATTGCAGCTACCCACTATTTTTTAGGTATTTCCTATGTATTCAGTATGATAATAAGTTTGGCCACAGTCTTTCTCATACTTTTGCTTGGCTGGAAGTATATTTCTCGCTGGTTCTCCTCCAGTGAAGGCAAAGGGAAAGATAGAAAAACAGATGGCCGTGATATAGACACGTTAAACAGAGAATTAGAAAATGTGACTAAAAAGCTACAAAAACAGGTCTATGATTTACACAACCTCTTTGAGGTATCAATAAACCTTACCTCTATTCTCGAACCCCAACAGGTAATCAAATCTTCCATGCTCTCACTTATTGGTCAATTACAGACAAATCAAACAATCGTATTCCTTCCCTCAAAGCGGGATGGAAACACTCTTTATCCGGTATATGCAAAGGGATTTTCAAAAAATCTCTGGAAAAATTTCATTTTGTCTCTGAAAGACCCGGTAATCGACAAATTTAGAGAAAAAATGATCGCAGTGGATCTTTTAAAAATCGAAGATAAGCTCCTCGATGAACGGTGGCGCAAACTAATTGATAATGGAATAACCATGATAGCGCCTATTATATCGAAAAAAAAGATAAAAGGAATCATCGCTGTTGGTCAAAAAATGAGCAGGGAGGTTTTTTCTGAGCCTGAACAGGAGTTATTCAGTCTGCTGGTCCATTTCATATCGGTTGCGTTATCCAATTCCATCCTCTATCAGAAGATGGAACAGATTTCCATCACCGATGGACTGACTGGTCTTTATAATCACCGTTACTTCAAGACTTGAAAATGAGCTGATAAGGGCCCAAAGATACAACCATAGTCTATCCTTAGTGTTTTTCGACGTCGATCACTTCAAGAATTACAATGATACTCTGGGGCATCCGGCAGGGGATATGGCGTTAAAGACAGTTGCGCGTATTTTAAACTCAACGATAAGAAAGTCCGATATCGCGGTTCGCTATGGGGGAGAAGAGTTCTGTGTAATTCTACCCGAAGATGATATGGAGAGTGCTTTTAAATTTGCCGAGCGTTTGAGGAAACTAATTGAATCTCATTATTTTGAAAAAGAAGAGGTTCAACCAAGTGGAAAATTCACCATTAGCCTGGGTGTGGCCTCATTTCCACAAAATGCAGATTCATCACAGCAGTTAATAGATAAGGCCGATGCTGCATTGTACAATGCCAAGGGTTCTGGAAGAAACAGAACATGTCTCATTTCAGTGGGCAATACGAAATAAATAACACTCCATTAACAGTCACCTTTATCTCTTCCAGAACTCTTTTAAACCGTAAAAGACCTTGAACATTACCTCTGTAATTTCATCGGTCGTTCCAATGCTTTCTGAATCGCCATAGTTGAAAACGATAAATCCTCCCTCAGGAGTAGACCAGTTTTTTACCAGTGCAAAGGCCTCAGCCTCTACTGATTCATGATTACCTTTGGGCAAAGTAGCCTGAATATCAACAGTTGTGAGGAAGCAAACTTTTCCTCTAAATCGCTTTCCGATTTCTAGGATTCCGTAGGTCCGGGGTTGCTGCATGTTCAAAACGTCCACCTCAAGCTCAATAAAGAATGGTACAAAATCGTTAATCTTTCCACAGCTGTGAAGTATAACATGCCAGCCATGTCTGTGGATCGATTCAAACAGTTGTTTATACCTGTCGTAAAAGAATTCTTTGAACATAGCGGTCGAAATGTAGGTGTTCTGTTGTGTGCCCCAGTCATCGGTTAGGAAAATCCCGTGCACATGGTCTCCGAAACGCTTTGCAGCCTCATCCAGGTGTTCGATCTTATATTCGAGAATCATATCTAAGACTCGATGTATTTTTTCAGGTTCTAGGTAGAAATCTTCAAGGGTCCTTTTAAAGCCATGGAGCATTTCAAGCCGTTCGATCAGGTTGAAATGGCTGGTTACTACAACATAGCGGCCATTTGCATTTTTTAATTCCTCTTCAATGCGGCTGAAATAGAAAGGATTCCTCGGGTTTGGAGGCCTGTATTTTGCAAGTTTACTCCAGTCTTCAAGTGGATGAAATACCACCTGCCCCATATTTTTTACCTCGGTTGTTTTCCATTCGCATCCCCAGTCGTCCCGAGCTGGAATATCGAAAAACCAGCCAGCCTCCTGTCTGTCCATCTCCCAAATGTCGCAAACATCATTCGGGAAATCCCATGTACTTTCCACAAGCCTTTCCTTCCAGAAATTCCCTATGAAAAACGGCAAGCGTGGCGGTGTATCGAATTCGATTGCCTTTCGCACAATTTCTCTACTTTCCAATTCTTTCTCCTGTCAGCGCAGAGAATCCTGAAACTCCCGAAGCACCTCCTTCCCGGGGTTGAGCTTTTCATAGGGGATGTCGACAAGAGGGACATCGGAGGTTCCGGCAAGATCGTGCATGTCGTTGCCCTCCTCATTGATATAGAGGAGACCGGTGACGATCTCACCCTTGAGTTGATGCTCGTGTATATAGGAGTGGGTTTTGACGGGATCGGTGGGATCATACGCTTCATCTATCTTTTTCAGGTTTAACCGGGAACCATCGTGAAGGGTAACACTCTGGGTCGTGCCCGCATCGTAGTTCGCTGTTATCTCTTCCGCCTCCTCGAGCTCCCAGTCCGAGGCTTTGAGAAACAGGTAGGGCTTTCGGGCAACAACCTTGATATCCTTACCGCCTATTCTCTTGGCCGTACGGCAGCAATCCATTGCCGTGTTTCCACCACCGATGATAACCACCCGCGGTGCAATACTATTGATGTGCCCAAAGGCAACGGATTCAAGCCAGGCGATCCCCACATAGATCTGGTCCGTGTCGTATCTACCGGGAATCTCGAGATTTTTCCCGTGCGGCGCTCCCGTTCCCACAAATACAGCGTCGTAGTTTTCCTCAAGGAGAGCTCTCAAGCTCTCGATCGGTGTGTTCAGGCGCAGATCAACACCCATATCAATGATCATGTCGATCTCTTCGTCGAGTATCTCTGTCGGCAGCCGAAAAGCCGGTATGTTGGTCCTCATAAGCCCGCCCGTAACACCCAGCTTCTCGAACATGGCGATTTCGTATCCCAGGGGCATCAGATCGTTGGCCACTGTGAGGGATGCGGGTCCTGCCCCGATCAGGGCAATCCGTTTGCCGTTCTTTTCGCTGGGGATGGCCGAAAGCCTGTCTTGTATCTTGCCCCTGAAGTCTGCCGCAACGCGCTTGAGACGGCAGATCGCCACTGGCTTCTCCTCGATTCGCCTTCGACGGCAGGCTGGCTCACAGGGCCGGTCACAGACGCGACCCAGAATACCTGGAAAAACGTTGGATTCTCTGTTGAGCAGGTAGGATTCGGTGTACTTCCCCTGGGCGATCAGCCGTATATACTCCGGTACATCGGTATGGGCGGGGCAGGCCCACTGACAGTCCACGACGCGGTGATAATAGTCCGGATTACCTGTATCGGTCGGGTGCATAAGTTTTAATATAATGTGTGGTGGAGTAACTGTCCAGAAGCCGAAAAAAAGCGTTGCTCACCTGGTTTTTCAAACTGAATACCCGTTGTTGATATGGGAGTGAAATTAAACACCTCAAGGGCGATCTGTGTAAAAGTTGGTTGATAGGTCGGTTCTACCAGTAGTATCCTTACTATAGGTTTATTCAAAAAGTTTCACTGAGGTGTGTATGAAACGCACTGCACGGATCACGGTTTTTGGGATCATTACGAACTGCTTTCTTTTCCTGATAAAGCTTGTCGGAGGGATTTTCTCGGGAAGTCTTGCACTTCTATCCGACTCCTTCAATTCCCTGACCGATATCCTGTCCTCACTCGCCATCTTCTTCGCAGTAAAAATTGGAGCGAAAAGAGCCGATGCCGATCATCCCTTTGGCCATAGAAGGGCTGAGCCGATCGCCGGACTTATGGTTTCTATCCTTGCGGCCATACTGGGATTTGAGGTCATCAAGAACGCCTTCCAGGGTCTTTTCGAACCCAGAGAATTGAGCATCAACCCTTTCATATTCGGTATCGTTGTTGTCAGTATAGCCGTCAAAATATGGATGTATATCGTCTTTCGGGTTGAGGGAAAAAAGATTAAAAGCCCCGCTCTAACCGCCTCTTCGGTGGATTACCGAAACGACATTTTGGTCTCCTTCTCCGTTCTTCTGGGCAACCTGATCGCCTATATAGGCTATCCTATAGGAGACAGTATCGTTGCATTGTTCATCGGCGGTTTTATCATCTATTCCGGTTTCAAGATTGGCATAGAGAATGTTGACTTTCTCATGGGGAAGGTACCCGATGCGGAGATTATTCAAAAGTTTAAGGAAAAGGCGCTTTCAATTACAGGTGTAAAACAGCTCAACGATGTCCGAGCCCACTTCCTCGGAAACTTCATACAGGTCGAGATTCACATCGAGGTTAACAAGAGGATGAGCACAAAAAAATCTCACGAGATAGCTAAAAAGGTGCAGAACCTTCTCCAGAGAGAGCAGATTGTAGACTTTGCCTTCGTCCACGTGGATCCCGTTTAACGCTCAACAAAGAACCGAATGACCTGCTTATTGCAATGGAAATTACCTTGGGTCTCAATCGATCCGCTCACCCACCACCTGCTTGAGCTTCTGGCCCGCTCCCAGTTGATCATCTACCCTCGCCCGATTAATAAGTGTGAGAGTTTCATTTGAAATTGAGGAAGGATACCGTTTGGTGAATTCTTCAAAAGTCATAGCCTGTTCGAGAGTCACGACTTTAATACGAAGCGGTTGTACCGACAGTATTTTTTGATCAACGAGCCTATTAAAGCTTCGCACCGAGTTCACAATAATCGACTCATAGCCCGACCAGTACTGCTCGACGCTATACCCCAACAGCTGATACACAATACTTTCGTGTCGTATAAAGGTCGCCTGACCACGGAAAGCCCCCTGTTCTGTTATAACAACGAAATCTCCAGTTATCTCTGGTAAACCATTGATCTCTCCGGTACGCTGCACTCCAGCCGACAACCCCTGCTGAGAAAAAAAATCATTTGCAGCAGCCTCAATCGAGGTGCTCTCAGTCAGTGTAATCTGAATAATGGCGTCCTGATTCTGACTTATTCCTACAACACCCTGTTTCATGTTTGTTGTCTGCCAGCCTGGGGGAAAATCAAAACGAAACTTCAGATCAGGATGATAAAATACGTTTTCCCTGAAAAATCCTTCGCGTGGGTTATGCCCGAAAACAATACCGTCAATGTGGTCCAGGTATTGCTCGCGGTTTACCAAGCTGCCTGAGTAGGCTTCTCTATTGATGTCTATCAGACCCTGAATATGTTCTTTCCGGTTTCCAGGGTCCGGATGGGTCGACAACCATTCCGGGATACGCCCACCGCCTGCTGATTGAGAAACACCATCAAGCATGGCCATTACTCCCACCATCTCGGCCGGCTCATAATCTTTTCGTCCCATGTATCGTAAACCAAGCTCATCCGCCTGAGTTTCATCATCACGGCCGAATTTAAGAAACAGAAGCCCAAGACCGGCGCCAGCCAGCTGCCCGAATCGCTGCAGCTCGGGCGCCAAAACCATCCCGATGCCAAGCCCCAGCTGTGCAAGCTGCTGAGAACTGATGCGGTGCACCGAATGTTGAGCTGTAACGTGTCCAATCTCATGACCGATGACACCAGCAAGTTCTGCTTCGTTATTGAGATAGGTAAGAATGCCGCGAGTGACATAGATATACCCACCTGGAAGCGCGAAAGCGTTAACCGTTGGATCATCCAAAACGCGAAACGTCCAGGGGAGATGCTGCCGTTCGGAAGTTGCTGCAAGGCCCTCACCCAGTTCTTTCACATATTCTGCCAGCTCCTGATCGGGGTAGAGCCCGAAGGAAGCGCTGATCTCCTTGTCAGCATCTCTACCCATTTGAATTTCCTGGGATTCGCTGAACAGATTGAGTTGTCTTTCTCCAGTTGCGGGATTGGTTGCGCATCCGCTCAGAATCAAACTTGTAGACAGTATCAGTGCAATCAGCGGATATAAAAATTTACACTTAACGATAAATTTCTCTGACATATCACTCTTCCTTCTATTTCATATGCTCATAACATAGCGCTGAATTGTAACCAATTCAAGCCATTTGGTGGAATGAACGATACATCCATTACATAATAACCTCCACCCCCATATCGCGTATCCTTTTCACGTAGTCCTCTGAGAGTTTGGAATCAACGACCACCTTATCAAATTGTGATATGTTTCCAATGCTTGCGAGATTTACTTTCCCAAACTTTGTATGATCAGCTATTAAAATTTTTTCAACAGCTGCTTTCAGAATACACTTCTTTAAAGCCACGATATCGAAGGATACGTTCATTACGTCCAGTGATGAGGAAATTGAATCACAGCCGATAAAGGCAACATCTGCATGTATCTGTTCAATCGAGAGTTCTGCTAAATGCCCTGTTAAACTATGAGTCTCTAAATCCAATACACCACCAGTTAAAATCACTGTAAAATCATCCTTATTCATCAATTGTCTTGCTATACTAACCGAAGGTGTGATTATGGTGAGCCCGGTTTTATTGAGAAGATAATTTCCCAAAATTGAAGCAGTTGATCCGGCACCCATTATCACTGTTTGTTTTTCTGTAACCAGCATTGCCGCTTTTTTCCCAATCTCCTCCTTTGCCTCTCTGTTGATCCTCATTCTTTTTAAATGAGATAACATTGCATATTCAGTATAAACAGCACCTCCATGATACCTTTCAATGAAACCCTGTTTTTCCAAGATGTTTAAATCTCGTCTTACAGTTGACTGGGAAGCTTCTACCTCGTCGAATAAATCATTGATTCTACAAAAACTCCGTTGCATGATAATATTTTTAATCGTTTCTATTCTGGTATTTTTTTTCATTTTTTCACCATACAGAAAGAAGGTAATCACACTTCTCTATATATTTCCGCAAGGGCATCGTGAATTTTTTTGTAAATGGTAAACTGCTTTGCGTAACTGGCATTGTTTTGGGAATTCGGTTTTATTTTATCCGAAACCCGAACGCATTTATTTATCGCTTCCTGAGGGCTTTCGAACATGCCCACACCAACTCCGCCTATTAACGCTGACCCGAAAGAGGCATCCACCGATTCAAGTTTCCACAATGAAGTTCCTAGAACATCGCTGAGAATCTGTGACCACAAACTGCTTTTTGAGCCTCCTCCAAGCAAGAGAACTTTCTCATCCAGTATTTTTTGGATCTCTTCTTTTTCCGCATCCATTAATATCAGACTCAAACAGTCCTTTATGGAAAAGGACACTCCCTCGAAAATAGATCTGATGAAGTGTCTTCTCCGATGATTCATCCGTATTCCTGTAAAACTACCTCGTAGATCAGGGTCCCAATAAGGAGAGCGCTCTCCCTGTAGATAAGGATGATACAGTAGCCCATCAGAGCCGGTCTCCACCTTGCCGGCCTCCGCGTCCATCAGTTCATAAGGATTCCGGCCAAGCTCGTTCGAAACTTTTATTTCTTCTTCACAGAAAATGTTACGGAACCACCTGACCGATGAGCCACATGAATTCGTTGCCGCTACGGAGAACCACATATGTGGAAGAACATGTGGATAGGTGAGAGTCTGTGGATGTGGATTTGGTTTATCAGATGTCATGAAGACCACCCCTGCGGTGGCTAATTTGATTGCCAGCTGACCCTTGCTAATTAATCCAGTACCAAAAAGCTCTGCTGCCGGATCACAAGAACCTGCGACCACTTCGGTTCCTTCGAGAATTCCCGTCTCCAACGAAGCCTCTTTCGTGATCCTCCCAGCCACCTCCAGGGGAGAGACAATTTCGGGCAACAGATTCATCGGAAGCTGTATGGTCCCGCAAAGCTCTCTCGACCATTGCTTTTTTCCAACGTCTGCGAGAAGTGTTCCGGCGGCATCTGTCCAATCGGTCGCCCACCTTCCGGTCAATCTAAAGCGAATATAATCCTTTGGGAGCATGATCTTTGAGATACTGTTCCACGTTTGCGGCTCGTTTTGTTTTATCCACGCGAGTATCGAAATCGTCCAGGTAGGATTGACCTGATTGAAACCAATTCTCATAAATAGATCACCGAATGATTCTCTCAACTGATTGGACTGCTCTGAACTTCGTTGATCATTCCAAACTATGGCTGGCCGTAATAATTCATTCTGGTTGTTCAGGAGAACGAGTGTATGGGGCTGTCCATTGACGCATACGGAAACGATATCTTCCTGATACAGGTCTGCTTTCTCTATCGCTTCTTTTATGGCCGTTGAAACAGATCCGTACCAAAGGTCGGGATCCTGCTCGGACCACTGTGGCAGTGGACAAGCAGTGGGGTACTCACTTCCCGCGCTCGAAACAACAGCGCCATCGCTTCTCACTATTGTTGTCTTGCTTCCTCCTGTACCTATATCCACGCCAATGGAATATACGTATTTTTTCATATTTGCACCGATATCCTATCCGGGTATCCCATGATATCGAATTTCCTCGGTACCTAAATGACCGGTCCGGTTGTGTAAATATCAGCATTCACACCGGCCATGTCATAACCGACTATCTCTGCTTTGACCCTTTTTCCCGAAGCCACCTCAATAATTTCCTGCACTATCCTATTTCCGCTCTCCCCCACTGTTTCGCTCCCCTCGATAATGGTGCTCACATCGATATCCATGTGCTCCACCAATTTCTTGTAAGTCTGACTGTTCCCGGTAATCTTCACAACTGGTGCAAAAGGAAAACCCTGCGGTGCACCAACCCCTGTTGAGAACAGGATGATCTGACTTCCACTCGAAACGACCCCTGTAAGAAACTCCATCTCCCTTCCAGGAGAATCCATGAAATAAAGACCAGACCCGGCGGACTTTTCTCCGTATTCCAGTACATCTTTTATTGGTCGGGTGCCCCCTTTCACGATAGCCCCAAGGGACTTCTCTTCGATAGTTGTTATGCCACCTTCTATGTTTCCAGGCGTAGGTTGTCCCCCCCTCATATCAACTCCAAAAGCCTTTACCCTTTGTTCCATCTTCCAGACTTTTTCGAGAATTTTGTTCCCTACCTCCTTGCTGGCCGCTCTCTTCGCCAGAATACGTTCTGCCCCAATTACTTCGGTAGTTTCTCCGAATACAACGGTCGCTCCATCATCAATAAGTTTATCGACTGCATTACCTACCACAGGATTTGAGGCAAGACCTGAAGTAGCATCTGAAGCTCCACATTTAATGCCAATTGTCAAGTTGCTCACATTCGCATTTTTCCTTTCCTGTTGGATAAAACTGGCAAGGTTTCGGGCTTGCTTTATCCCTTCTTCTACCGTTTTTGTAAGTCCTCCCAGTTCCTGAAGACGAACTAAGGCAACATCCTTGTGAGGAGCGATCAATTCCATTACACCTTCAGCTTTGAGTGTTTCGCATCCAAGGCTCACCAGAAGTACTGCTCCAACATTCGGATTGCATCCGATTCCTACAAGAACCTTCCTTATTTCATCAACGTCCGGTGAAAGCTGGCAGCATCCCTGGTGGTGTAAAAACGGTGCCGCCTCCTCAACTTTAAATGCTATTCTCATAGCAGCTTCATTAACACATCCAACAGTTGGTATTACCGCAACATAATTGCGGACACCGATTGTACCGTCCTTTCGATAATATCCCTTAAAGGTCATTACTGGTATTTCCTTTCAGTTGGGCCGGGTTCCGTTTTGTGCCAGGTCCCCCCTGCCTCGCCGGCTTTCCAGGTTGTGTACGTGCACATGATTCCCCTTCTCAATTCTTTTCGATGCCTGGCCAATCACTTCTCCATACTTGACTACAGGATCCCCAGGCGTCAAATCGTTGAGTGCAAACTTGTGGCCGTATCTAATTTCATCAGTTACACTGATTTCTTCCTCACCGTTGCGTTCGATTGCCACTTTTTCTCCGGCCTTGATCGTAGTAACTGCAACGGCAACATTATCCTTTTTATTTATCACATAGGCTTTTTTTTTCATGATCTTTTTCTTGACATTCACATCTGCCGCAATATTCCCTGATCAGCACTGACTGAGATGAATAGAAATGGGCTATCCCTCAAGTTTTTACCGGCGATACACAAAGGGACAGCCCATATTTTTTAGTAACAAGATTTTAGTAACTTCTCGTAAATTCCTCAAGCTTACGCAGGGCATCGTAGCTTGCCGTATATGAGTCCTGAACCTCCTCCATCTCAAGGGTCATCCATCCTTTGTAACCTATCTTTTTCAATGTTTTGAAAATCAGCGGCCACTGGATTCTTCCTTCACCAATTGGTAAATGCCTGTGAACACCCAGTGGACTGTCGGAAAAATGCATGTGTACCAGCTTGTCACCTGCCTTTTCCAGCTGCTCAACAATCGTCATATAGAGATCGAGAGCTGCATGATTAACATCTATGAGCACACCCAGATTTTCGGCCCCTACATCTTCGATCATCATAAGAGCATCATCGAGCTTGTGAACGATATAGGTTGTCCTGTCAGCAACTGAGATTCGAAACTCCAGACCTATTGTAATGTCTTTTTCCGCTGCGTGATCGGTTATCTCTCTAAGTGACTCCTTTGTCCTCTTCCAAGCCTCTCGCATATCGTCCTCAACGATCATGGGTGGTCCGGTTACAGACTCAACAATTTTCGCTCCCCACTCATAGGCCAGGTCTATGCACTCCTTTACATGCTTTATAGAATCTTCTCTCACCGGCTTATTCGGTGTACTGAGGCACCAGTGATAGTTCCCGCAGAACGGTGTGATAGCCGCCAGCTGCAATCCATTGTCCTCCAATATCTTTTTGATATTTTTCCTATCCTCAGCGGTTAAATCTCTCGGATCGCAGAGAGGACGGTTTCCATTTAAGTCAATCCCCATGTATCCCAGCTCCGCCGTTTTTTTGATACCATATTCCATAAAATGATTGAACCAGGAAAAATTACTCAACGCAATCTTATATCCCCTATCCCAGAGTACCTTTCCTATGCGTTCTTCAGCCATTATAAATACACCCCCCTTCTATCTTATTTTGTGAGCCTTAGTGTATTCTCTAAACATAATTCTGTCAATACAAATTGACAGAATTCAATCAATTTATGGAATTTTATTGACAGAAAATACCCTATATTTTAATATATTCTTGCAAAATTATATTTTTTTAACCTAATTTTAATCAAAAAATATGTTTTGCTTCATGATAAATATAGTTTTGTTTACATTGGATTAAAGGATGCAAAAATGTCAATAATTTCCAACGAAATTCTGTTCAGTGAATTAAGGAGCATTTGCGGAGAAGCGAATGTAACAGACCATGAATCTGACAAGATTGCCCATTCATTGAACAGAAACTGGTACACCAGGACATTATGGGCACAGAATAAATCTATTCCCGTTGCAGACGTCATCGTCTATCCAGAGACAACTCAACAGGTATCTGAAATCCTTCGCCTGGCTAATCTTGAGAAGGTACCTGTTACTCCCTTCGGGGGAGGCAGCTCAGGAATGGGTGGTAATATTGCCGAGCATGGGGGTATCATTGTTGACTTGAAAAAAATGAACAAACTGCTGAATGTGAACGAGCATTCTCTTATGGCTAGCGTGCAGGCCGGAATAGGATGCTGGGGGTACGAAGACGAGTTGAATAAAATCGGATACACTTCCGGACACGTGCCAGCCTCATTCTTTTGTTCAACCATCGGTGGCTTTTTAGCCTTGCGGTCAGCAGGCCGATTGTCAACAGGGTATGGAAAAATAGAAAATATGGCTTTAGCCCTGGAGGTGGTTCTTCCGAATGGAGAAGTGATGAGAACCCGTCCGGTTCCAGCGCATGCCGCTGGGCCAGATCTAAACCAACTGTTCATTGGTTCAGAAGGTGCATACGGCATTATATCGGAAGCCACGTTAAAGATACACCCCTATCCTGAAGAACGTAGATTTCGAGCTATGCTGTTCCCAAATTTACATGCCGGACTTGAAGCTCTCAGAAAGATCCTGAGATCAGGAGTGCATCTGATTATCGGAAGGCTTTACGATGAGAGAGAAACGGCGACTCTGTTTAAACGGACATGGGGAGTCGAGCGGGAGGGAGCCTATGCAGTGGTAGGCTTTGATGGTAATAGGGACATGGTTGACGTTGAAGAGAAGATGAGTCTAAAAGTGTGCCGGGAAGAGGGGGGTGAAGATCTCGGGAGAGAAAAGGGAGATCAATGGTGGGAAAACAGGTTCGGCGACTATTATCCTGCGGACAAAAGGGACGTGGAGAGGTATCAGGCGCTTTTAGGGGGACGGCATGCAGGCGGAACCATGGATGTGAGTGCCCCGTATAACCAGATTGAAAGCTTGTACGGGGAAGCACGAGAAGCTTTTTTAAATAGATTTAGTGAGAAGTATACAGCTGATATATACGCACATTTTTCGCACTGGTATAAGCATGGCACGATGTTTTACTGTCGGTGGCACCTGCGGGATATTCCCGAGGATGAAAACCTACTTGCCCTGTACAATGACGTTTGGAGCACAATCATACCGATTGCTGTCGCACACGAAGGTGTGATCGAGCATCATCACGGTATTGGAAGGCTGCTGGGTCGATTTTTGAAACTGCAAGACAGGGGCAGCTTTACCGTGTTAAAGGAGATCAAGAAGGCTCTAGATCCAAACAATATAATGAACCCGGGAGTCATGGGTTTGGGGGACTACTGATGCATATCGATGATATTCAACTGGAGATTGAAATTTGCGGATTCTGCCCGCTCATGTGCAAGGACATGTGCTGCTTTCATCAGCATGCTAAATCCGAAGATTCAGCTCCCCATATGCGGAACCTCAGCCTCTGGAAAGTCCTGGAGGGAAAAGACCCTTCGGAAAAGAAAGCTTTTCTTAAACAGGCAGCAGAGGTGATTTATCTGTGTACCCTCTGCGGACAATGTACTGCCTGGTGCGGGAGGTCTCGAGATATTCCTACCAATATGATGGGTGGAAGAGCTGATGTCGTGGAGCATGAGCTTGCCCCTGACAAGGTTTACGAAATCGATAGTAAAACAGAGGCTGAGCACAACCCGTATGGAGAATCACACGATAAGAGGTTAAGCAAACTGGACGAATCTACGAAAAATATCCTGAAGCAGGCGAAGGATAATAGAACCGGCCTTTGGATTGGATGCACCACCGCCTATCATCAACCAGAAATCGTGCAGGCAATGGTTAAAATTTTTAAAACTGCAGCAGTTGATGTTCAAATACTAAACGATGATGAATGGTGCTGCGGCCTGCCGCTGTATAAACTCGGTCTCAGAAAAAGGGCATCAGAATTGGCCGAACATAATACACAAGCCTTAGAGAAAAAGGAATTTGAAACGATTATCGTGGATTGCCCTGAATGCTACAGAGCTTTTAAGGATTTTTATCCCGCGATGGGTTATACAATCAGAGCAAATGTTGTTCATTCCTCCGAGTACATCCTTGATCTGGCGAGCAATGGAAAGATTGAGCCAAAGAACAAAATCGCTAAAACCCTTACCTATCACGACCCATGCGAGTTGGCAAGACACTCCACACCAATTGTGAGAACGGAATACACTACCTCTGACATGTATGAGAGTCCCAGAGAGGTGCTCAATAAGATTCCCGGAATAACTTTGAAAGAGATGAGATGGACCAGGGATAAAACTTACTGCTGCGGTGGAGGGATTGGAGTGAGGGAACTGTATCCAGAGTTTTCTCTTGATATAGGGAAAAAGGTACCCAGTGAGGCGCTAAAAGTGGGAGCGGAAACTCTCGCAGTCGCCTGCCCAGCCTGCAAACGCCAGTTTTCCCGGGTAGGGGAAGGGGAAGGGAACCTTGAGATCTACAGCATAGCGGAGCTCGTCGCTCAATCTCTGTAAGTATATACAAATCTATACTTTCTCGTATACCCACTTGAATTATCACCGATTACGAGGAGCTGGATAAGGACAATACCTATTGAGGAAGACGTCCTATTATCCATCGTCACTACAGATTTGATTGGACTGCCTTTCTGATTGCATCCGTGCCATTAAACGCACATTACAAAATCGAATCAATAAATTTTTCAGCACTGCTCCGGTCAATTTTTCTTGGATTAAAATCAATATCCTCCTGCTTCATGCTGTCGTCCAGTATCTTCTGTAGATCTTCACGCCGGACGCCGATTGCCCCAAGGTTTGTCGGATAATCGATATCCTGCATCATCCTCTTGATACTCGAGATGACATTCTCAGCATCTTTAAGCGAGTCACCGGTTGGGGCAAGATCGAGCGCCGGCGCAAGCCGTGCAATCCTATCGGGTATCGAGTTGAGATTGTAGGTCATAACGTGAGGTAGAAGAATGCCCACGGTTCTCCCGTGAGACGTATTCAAGAGCCCCCCGATAGCCATCGCAAAGCCATGGCCTGCGACCACACCAACCTGAGCAATAGACATTCCAGCAAGACTGCTCGCGATGGCCATCTTGCCCCGGGCTTCGATGTCGTTTCCTTCTCTTACCGCCTTTACCAGTGCCTCACCTATGAGTCTTACACTTTCATAAGAGCATGCGTCTGCAAATGGGTTTGCGAATATCGACATATATGCCTCAATTGCATGACCCAAAGCATCAAATCCCGTATCCGCAGTGATCGAAGGGGGCATAGTTTTCATCACCACCGGGTCAACTATACTTATTCTGGGAAACGTATACTTGCTCACCACTGCATCCTTTCGATGAAGCTCAGGATTGGTAAATACAGCATAGGGCGTTGTTTCACTGCCAGTGCCCGCAGTTGTGGGAATTGTAACCACAGGAATAACATCTTCCGTTACCCTATTCTCGCCAATGTAGTCCCACAGAGTTCCACCCAGAGCTGCAACAACAGCAATTCCTTTTGCAGCGTCCATTGCACTCCCTCCCCCAAGACCCACAACAACGTCACAGCCATTTTTTCTGACTATATCGGCGCCCCTATCGGCAAGGTCATCGCTGGGATTCGGGAAAACCTGATCAAAAACAGTTACCTCCACCGAGCTATTCTGCAGCGATCTGATGAGCCTGTCAGTAACACCGCTTTTTTTCATCGCTTTTTTCCCTGTCACCAGCAGTGCTTTTTTTCCTATGGATGCAACCAGTGCACCCGCCTCATCCAATTTATTCGCCCCAAAGTGAATGTTTACAGGCATAAGATATTCAATGATTTCATCATTCATGTAAATCCCTCCATCATTAACCGATTTTGTATAATGGTATTCCTGAAACAATAGGTCCACCAGAATACAGACTCCCCATTGGTCGAAATTGAGACGACACAAGTGGAGCAGCCCCCATGACGTGAACCTCCTTATCCTCTGGCAACCACCGATCCATCAGGTTCGATCCGTTCAACAGCCTTTACCCCTCCATACACGATTGCTCTGACCGTTGCTCTGAAAGCTGCGCCTGCCTCGATGTGACCGACGTTCCCACTTTCCTTCGCGATCGTCAGGTCGTATGGATATCCAACCGAAGGCTCTACACTCACCAGGTGCTGTCCGCGCCACCCTCCAACCGATCGGAAGAGGGATATATGCGGAATGACCTCGGTTGGAAAAACCATGCCAAAGCCGACCTGTGCATCAGCGTCTGTGACGGCAAACCAGCCAGATGAGATGTTTGGAAGATACTGGAAATCGGTAACCCCGGCTTCTTCAGGCGGCATGGCTCGGAAATCCACGCGGTCTCCGGCTGGTGTTTTGGCATAAGGCCATTCGTACTCGGTGCCTGGTTTGAACTTCAGTGTGTTCCATGGATCGGTTGCCTCGATGATGCCCCGCTGTGCCGGGATGTCCAGATGTGTAGCAGGAGAAATTTCAAATGGGCAGCAGATATTCCAGAGAAAATCGATGGGCGCCGCTCCCAGGTTCATATAGGCATACTCCACACTGCAGAGTGATTCGCCCCCTCGCAAGCTGATCGTCTTCTCAAATCGGGTAGGTAGAACCCTCCCATGGGTGACAAAACGAACTGCGACTGCCTCATCGCTCTCTTCAACAACATCCCACTCGCTCTCCTGTGACCAGACTTCCCCATGGTCCGGGAGCATGTCACCGCTCGGCGTTGTGACAGGCACGTCATTGGGTAAGAGCTCATCCCAACCACCGGCCCAGTGGTTGTCAAAGAGTGCGCCATAGCTAACACGTGCCGGTGGAATCTGCGGGTTGTGCCAGATCAGATTTCTATCGGATAGTTTGTGTATGAAATTATAAATCTTGGCGCCAACTTCTGGAAACACATCCATGCGAATATACTCGTTTTCGAGCCGCACCACCTGCAATCCTCGATACTGCCAATCAGAGTCTATGAACGGTCTCATCCAGTCCTCCCTCAAACAACTTTGTCTGAATATATTGCAAAAACTCGCCCGAAATGGATAATAGAAAGAAATCGCTAAACAAATAATCCTACAATATCAATCTTTTAATTGCAATTGAACACTAAATTAGAAACGTTGGGGAGATGACATGAAACAGGTTGCATTGATATCGAACGGCGATTTCAGAGAATCTGTCGGTATGTCGTGCTGGCCAAAACAGGAGGAAACGCTCAAAGAAACAGAAAATGCATTCAATGCCCTTGGGGTGAACTCTTTTCGAGCACATCCCTATCAGGAAAAAAGAAAGCACGGTTTCATTACCACCCAGGCTGAATGCTGCAGAATCTTTTCAGGGATCGAACCCTCGGTACCTGTGGTGATGGTACTTTCATCCTGGGTATGGGCTCATCACGTTGCTTCATCGCTTAAGCTGCACGGGGGACCAATACTGCTGCTTGGAAACTTTGACGGCACCTGGCCAGGTCTGGTATCGCTTCTCAACCACTCGGCTTCTCTCGAGAGAATGAACATACCTCATTCAAGGTCATGGACCAGTTCTTTCAGCAGGGACGAACGGTTTATGGGGGATTTGCGGACCTGGGTTGACTCAGGTACCATAGCTCATCCATCTGAACATGTCACGCGCATCGATGAACTCCCCCTCAAGAAGGAAGCTGAAGCGTTCGGGGAACACCTGGCCGAAGATATACGAAAAAACAAACGCATTCTCGGGCAGCTGGATCCGGGGTGTATGGGCATGCTCAACGCTGTCATGAGCCCAGATAAGCTGGCAGAGATTGGCATGCCCCTTGAGCTTCTCAATCAGTCGGACCTCCTTGCAGAGATGTCGCTGGTAGAAGACGAGACGGCAAGAGCCCATCTCCGTTGGTTGGAGAAAAGGGGAGTTTCTTTTCATTGGGGAGGCGATCCGGAAAATGAGCTTATCGAACAGCAGGTACTCGAACAGATGAAAATGTACGAGGCTGCAGGCAGAATTTACAGCCTATATGGACTCAGCGCAATAGGTATTCCC
>CAYFYU010000009.1:42378-56475 GCA_964347455.1 uncultured Spirochaetota bacterium
CAGTATGGGCTTGTCCGCTGTACGAGTGCTTCTGATCTGCCCGAAGGAATGCTCAATAATTCTGATCGGCCGGATATACTCAATCCGGAGACCGGTGAGGTTATCAACAGAGGACTTCCAATCGTTCATTTCAACGAAGGCGATGTCGGCTCGGCTGTACCGCAGGTGCTCATGCACGACATTCTCTTAAAGCGGGGGATGCCTCCTGAGACGACTCTCCACGACGTACGGTGGGGAGATTTGTGGGAGAACTCATTTGTCTGGGTGTTTGAAGTTTCAGGCGGTGCACCGCCGGCGCATTGGGGTGGATGGAAGCAGACACAGGTGTATCGCCAGCCAGCCATGTATTTTCCCAGAGGAGGCGGCACCTGCAGCGGTGTATCGAAACCGGGCACCGTCACCTGGGCGCGTTTCTACGAAAGGTTCAATACGATTGGCATGGATACAGGAACCGGCGAAGTAGTACAGCTTCCTCGGGATGAGGTGAAGAGACGCCAGAAAGCCACGACGAGCGAGTGGCCCATCGCGAATGTACACATTCCTGGCTACAACCGCGAACAGCTCATGAGCACACACCGTTCGAACCACATCACCATATGCTATGGAAACATCCTTCAGGAGCTGGCTTCAACTGCGAAACACCTGGGGATAGCGGTCAATATCATTGGAGACGCTCGAAAGGAGTTTGTATGAGCCCCGATTCTGTAAAGCATATGTAGAGACGACAACCTTTATTTGGATTAAGGAGCGTACGATGCCTGAAGGAAAAGCTCTCGTTTTGTTTTGGACAAAGAATGGAAATACCGAAAAAGTAGCACGGCGTATTTACAGTACTCTGCAGAAGGTAGGGATGGAGGTGTCAATTGCTCGCATCAGCAAAGAAGAGAAGGTCGAATATCTCGACTACAACCTGATCTTTTTTGGAGCCCCCGTTTATGAGAACCTGGCGCCTAAGCCGGTTCTCAGTTTCCTGCATAAAAACAGGAGGCGTGATGGTGTCGAACTCATCGCCTCAGCGCCGGAAATACCCGGTGTGGCGGCTGTGCCCTTCTGCACCTACGGCGGCGGGCATACCGGTTACAACGAGGCCGATCCTATGCTGAAACACATCGGCCAGTACTTCGAACATGAAGGCATACGCGTGGTGGACTACCTTGCATTTGTTGGCGTTTTCCCGGAAGCCGATGTATCCTACAACACCGAGGGTCGTTTCGGAGATATTCGAAAGCGGCCGGACAAACACGACCTGGATGAGGTCGAAGGAAGGGTTCGGGGCATCTTACGCCGCCTGCACCGCGTTCTGCCTCTGGGAGAACTCAATCTGGAGACCTGAAGACTTCTTTCCCAATCATGCATATCGAGATGGACACTTGCAGATGCAATTATGAACCTAACTTCTCCTGAAGGAATTTCACCATTCGGGGCCAGGCCTTTTGGGCCGCTTTCAGGTTAGCCCCATCCTTGCCTTCTTGATTTCTCAAAAAAGCATGGCCCGCTCCTTCATAGAGTTCGTACTCATACGGTTTTCCGAGTCGTTTCATCTCAGCCTCTGCTGCTGGAATGGTTGAGTTGACTCTGTTGTCGTCAGCACCGTAGAGACCCAGTATTGGTGCTCTGATGTCTCGAAGCTTCGCCGTTTCAGGTGAGACACCATAATAAACTACCGCAGCGCCCAAATCCGGCTGTTCCGTTGCATAATTAAAACTTGTTCCACCCCCCCAGCAAAAACCAATTACTGCAAACTGCTCTTTTGCAGCAGGTAAAGCGGTAGCATACTGTGCCGTCGCATCCAGGCGTCGAACAATTTCGTTCCAGGGCAGATCCCGAATTAACCGACGCGCTTCATCTCGACTCACCGAACTCGTACCCCTGCCTCCAGGCCCCTTGCCGCTCAGCATATCCGGTGCAATGGCTATGAATCCCTCTGCAGCCAGCTGATCCGCAACCGTGCGAATCCAGTCTGTGAGACCGTATATCTCGTGAATCACTATAACCACCGGAGCGTTATCGGATCTCTCCGGATATACCAGCCATGCGTCAACCATATCCCCATTTCCGGCGTCAACGCTAACCCACTCACCGTGCCGGGGCGAGTTGTTGAGTCTCTCCATTGCATGGTCCTCAACCGGTGGAAGTCCCATTGTTTGAGAAAGAACGATGTTCGTTCCTGAGAGAAATAGCACAACGATTAAACCTATGTAAAGGAGAGCTTTTCCCTTATCATTCATCACAATCCTCCAAATTTCATGAGATAAGTGTAAGAGTAACTTGATGATTCTACTCATATAAAATCAATACTTTTTATATATCGAATGCTACAACGGATTATATTTTTTATATAGCCCGTACACCAAAGGATCCGTTCATGAATGATGCTTCCAAACGTGTTCAGCGTGTGTATCTTAGTTTGACCCTGCTCTCTACACTGGCAGGTTCGTTTATCTGGGGTATCAACACCCTCTTTTTGCTTGATGCCGGACTGAACAATACCGAAGCCTTTGCTGCGAACGCCTTTTTCACTCTCGGGCAAGTCATCTTTGAGGTCCCCACAGGTGTGGTTGCCGATACCTGGGGGAGGCGGGCGTCCTATGCATTAGGGGCTCTCACCCTGCTCGTCTCGACGCTTCTCTACCTCTGGATGTGGTATATTCAGGCGCCTTTTTGGGGTTGGGCTCTCAGTTCCGTTTTTCTTGGCCTGGGATTCACATTCTTTTCAGGTGCTACCGAAGCATGGCTTGTTGATAGTCTGACATTCTCCAAGTACGAGGGCGACCTGGACTCTGTATTTGCCAGAGGTAGCGTCGCAGGTGGTGCTGCCATGCTCACGGGTTCTGTTGCAGGAGGTTATATCGCCCAGATAACCAACCTTGGTGTTCCGTACATTATACGTTCCGCAGTGCTGGGGCTGACCTTTCTCATTGCATTAATCTACATGAAGGACCTCGGTTTCACGCCCGATAAGAGTCAGACCGTTCCAAAGCAGATGCGGAAAATCTTCAAAGCATCTATCGATAATGGTCTCAAGCGCCCTGCGGTACGCTGGGTCATGTTGGGAGCTCCCTTTGCTGCGGGCGCTTCGTTTTATGCCTTCTACGCCATGCAGCCGTACCTGCTCGAACTATATGGCAAGTCAGAGGCCTATGGAATAGCAGGGCTTGCCGCAGCTGTTATCGCTGGAGCACAAATCCTAGGCGGACTCCTTGTGAAACAGATTCGAAAGCTATTCTCTCGGCGGACCCACGCCATCATTCTGAGCACAGCTTTGAGTGTGGTGTCGCTCGCTGTCATAGGAGGAACAGGTAACTTCTGGGTCGCCATCGTGCTGCTTGTCGTTTGGGCAATGGTATTCGCAGCAGTCACCCCGATTCGTCAAGCATACTTGAATGGCATTATTCCGTCGGAGCAGCGTGCAACCGTACTCTCTTTTGACTCGCTCATGGGTTCGTCCGGCGCTGTTTTCTCACAGCCTGCATTAGGTCGCGTCGCGGATGTGGGGGGTTATTCGGTATCCTACCTTGTTGCTGCAGCAGTGCAGCTTGGAGCGCTTCCTTTTGGTATTCTTGCTCGCCGCGAGAAAGCGCCCTCCGATCAGATATGAATATTGGGAAAAAGTCCGGGAACGCGGTGGACAGAAATTTGACTACGGCGTATTAGCGCAATCCGATTTTGTGTATGATACTGAACCTCGCACGGTTTGCCTTTGCCCAGCCATCAGGAGTGACCGGTTTTACCACTACCCTGCTCCAGTTGGAACAGCAATACTTTCTGCTTGCACACGGGTATGTGGAAGCAGGGCAGCTGATCACGGCTATTGATAAGGTGCTTGAAGAGAAAAAAATTTGACCTTCATCTTCAACCTTCAATGTTAATACCCTCATCGTACTCCCCAGCTTTTTTCTTGCAATCATACCCGAATACACTTAGCTTATACTTTCGTGAAAATACCTGAAATTACACCGAGTGAAATGGCATCGGCGAGAAAGAAATTATACCATTTCACCTTTTTCAATATCATCGCATTTACCCTTCTCAGCGGAAATACTATCACTCTTTTTTCGTTGAGGCTCGGTGCGGGCAACCTCCTGATAGGGGTACTGTCATCCTTCATCTACATAAGTTATCTCTTTATGCTTATAGGAAAGTTACTTGTTCGGAAACACGGAATAGTCGGCCTGATGGGAAAATTCTGGTTTTTCCGCCATCTGATGATGATACCAGCTTTTTTTGCTCCCCTGGCTTTTTCAAAGGGATTTCCCTCCACTGTATATGGACTCATCCTGATCAGCGTCCTTGGTTTCAACGTGTTCCGCGGTATCGCTATTACCGGTTACAATCCTGTTATCGGTGAGTTTGTTGAGGAAAATCAGCGGGGTGAATTCCTCTCCAAGCTGCAAAAGATACACCATGCCGTTACTCTTGTTGTAAGCGTTATTATGGCCCTAGCACTGGGCAGAAAAGCTCCTCTCCACACATATCTATCCTTTATCCTCATCGGGATCATTTTTGGAGCATTCGCTTCACTCATTTTTTCTAAAATCCCGGAACCGGTTCAGGCCCGCCATAGCATTACGGAAAACTTTTGGAATGGATTCAACCTCGCGCTCAAACGAACACCTTTCAGAAAGTTTATCATAATCCATTTTCTCATATCCCTCGCAACCTTTATGATCACTCCCTTCCTCATCGTTTACGTGAAAATGATCTATAATCAACCGGATAACGTTGTTTTGATCTATACGGTTTTCGGAAGTCTAGGAGCAATTCTCATGGCACAGGTCAGTGGTTTTATGATCGACAGACTTGGTGCCAAACCACTCTACTTCATATTTACCTGCATAATCACACTTGCCATTATACCGACCATTTTATCACCTGATATGAGAAATCCACAGGCCATCTGGATCTTTGCTGCGACAATATTCTTCTTTCATTACATGGGAAGCCATGGAGCTCTGAACTCAGGCCAGACCTATTTCTTTGCAGCAATTACCCCTAAGGAGAGACTCAATCTCGGAGTTGTTTTCTTCCTCACGAGGGGACTTGGTGGAGGTATAGGGGCCTTCTTCGGTGGATTTATTCTTCAATGGCTTCAACATTATCCAACCCTTGGAAACGTCGAGGTGTTTCGGACCTATTTCCTGTTTCTGGAGGTATTTTTTATTTTTATCATCGTTCTCATATCAAGAATGGAAAACCTTGGTGCGTATCCGATTCGTGATGTGCTTGCCGTTATTTTTTCTCCCCGTGAAATTCGTACCATCAGTCTGCTCAAACGCCTTGACCGATCCCGAACCATCTCTGAGGAGAAGCGTACAATCAGAGCACTCGCCGCCTCGAAATCAGAGCTCTCGGTTCAAGACATACTGCAAAAACTCAAATCTCCACGTTTCACCATCAGGAAGGAGGCTCTGACCACGCTGAGTACGCTCCCCATTGATGAAAGAGTTGTGAACGCTCTCATATCGGAGGTAAAAAATCATTCTTTTACCACTGCATATCTTGCCGCTGATATTATCGGAAAGAGGCGAATAAAACAGGGCATACCTATACTGCGAAAGCAGCTGCATTCAAAGGATTACTTCCTAAGCGGTAACTGTATGGTCTCTCTGGCACGCTTGAATGACCGGGAAAGTCTTCCAATTATAGAAGACATAGTTAAAAATACCAACAATTCACGTCTTATCGTCTATGGCGCTGTTGCCCTCGAGATCCTTATGGATCCCCATACAATATCTACTCTCTTGTCCAAATTAACAGAGAAAAACCCGCCCTATATGAGGGATGAAATAATACTCTCAATTTCCAGCATTCTCGGATTCGGCAAATGGTTCTATCCAATTTATATATCCTTTCTAGAGAGAAGTACGATTGGGATCTCTCACTTGAAAGATTTTCTCAGCAAAAAGAGGATTCCATCTGTGCTATCCAATCAAATTGATAAGTTCTTTGAAAGCCTCCTTATGGGAGATCGAACTCATTTTGCCGCTTTGGGGGAGAAACTACTTAAAGGGTTAGACATAACGATAGACGGTGTTGATATCAAACCTACTTTTCAAAAAGTAATAAAAGACGTCGTCTTTATCCGGCTTGACCGCTTCTGTTTTCTGATCGCTGCGTTAATCGCTTGGTTTGCGGCCAAAAAGAAAAAAGCATAATACCATCCTATACAATAATTTAAATATCCCTTGACCGCATATGCTAACAGATTAATAGTTTATTGCATAACTTACATGATGAGCTGAAATATCAACAAACAGGGGGTAATAGCAATGGTTGGAGATAAAATAGGAGAAGAAAAAGGTAAAATTACGGGATACAGAGTACTGCATTCCGATGGATCGGGACCGAAGGTAGAGGCATCATTTCAGGGAAAGGGTAAGATTCTGGGCATCGATGCAACCGACATGGGAACATACGAATCTGTTTTGACGCCTGCCGGAGTTCTGAATGGAAAAGGTCAGGGAGTTACCATGACCAGCGATGGTGAGGTTGCATATTGGCGGGGAGAGGGTGTGGGTACCTTCACCGGCCGTGGCATGGGTGTGAGCTGGCGTGGAGCAATATACTACCAGACAACGTCTCAAAAGCTGGCGCGTCTCAACAGTATTGCCTGTGTTTATGAATACGAAACGGATGAGGAAGGCAACACCAGCGCGAAATTTTATGAATGGAAATGACAGAGTCTGAGCTAGCTACGTTTATCCTTTCTCCCAACAATAGAGCGTGAACATAAAGTATATTATAATAATATCTGCAATGATCCTATTGGCGGTGGCCAGTTCATGCGCCAACAACCAATTCGCTGCCCGCATAGCAAATAACAGTAGACACACCTCTTTACTGGACTTGCAAAGTTCGGAAGGTGAAATTCAACTGTATGCAGGCTGGCCGGTGACCGAGGGCAGCGCTGGGGGTGGACGTTACTCACCGCTTAAGGACATCAATCGTGACAATGTCGCACAGCTCGAGATCGCATGGGTCTATCGACATGGCAATTATCGTTCGGGCGGCATCCTGCCAGATAAATATTTTAAGGGTACTGCGTTTGAATCAACACCAATCGTTGTAGAGGGTCGCCTGATATTTACGACTCCCTACTATCGGGTCATTGCCCTCGATCCGACAACCCGTGCCGAGCTGTGGATCTTTGATCCGAAGATTGACAGGGATCGTCGTTTCGCGAATATGCTGATCAACCGTGGTGTCGCCTACTGGCACGACCCGAACGAATAAGGCGGTTGTACGAGTCGGATTTTTCTGGGCACCCTCGATGCACGCCTGATTGCCATCGACGTAAAAACCGGCAAGGTCTGCAACGATTTCGGCACCGAAGAGGCTGTGAATCTAATCGACGGTATCGAGAACCTTGTTGATCCCTGGGAATACAACGTTACCTCACCACCCACGGTTGTGGGAGATGTGGTCATCGTCGGCTCCTCGATCGCTGACATTACCCGACGTATCATGCCCTCAGGCAAAGTCCGCGCGTACGATGCCCGTTCGGGTGAGCTAGTTTGGCAATTTAACACGATTCCGAGGACAGGCAAATATGATACGGAGACCTGGGAAAATGATAGTTGGCAAAACAACGGCGGTGCGAATGTCTGGTCAACAATAACAGCAGATCTTGAGCGTGGGCTTGTGTACCTACCGGTGAGCTCTGCTGGTCCTGATTTATATGGAGGTGATCGAAAGGGTACAAATCTCTTTTCAGACGCCATTGTCGCGTTGGATGCTGTAACTGGCAAACGTGTGAGGCACTTTCAAACCGTTCATCACGACCTGTGGGATTATGATCTTGCGGCACCACCGATTCTTGTAAGTATCAGGCATAATGGACATGATATTGATGCTGTTTTTCAGCTAACCAAAACTGGTTTAGTATTCGTGCTAAACCGTGAGACAGGAGAACCTCTGTTTCCTGTGGAGGAACGGTCAGTTCCACAATCTGATGTGCCTGGCGAAGAAACATGGCCTACTCAGCCCTTCCCCATTAAACCTCAGTCGCTAGTTCCTCACAACCTCACGGAAGATGATCTCTGGACTGCAAATGCGAAACGACTTGAGAAGTGCCGAAAGATGCTGAAATCGCTCCGCAACGATAGGATTTTTACACCTCCCAGTGAACAGGGTTCAATCCTCTATCCCAGCGCAGGAGGCGGCGCGAACTGGTCAGGTGGCGCCTTCGATCCTGTACGTAATGTACTGTACGTTCCGACAAACAACATCCCCATGTATCAGCGGCTCGAGAAGCTTCCCAATTCCAATTTTGAAAATACCGACGGCCGTCCATTGCATGGAGGCATCAGAGGTATTCGATGGGCGCTCACCGGGAAAGGGACCGGCTTACGCTATAGTATGATTGACCGGAAATGGCTCTGGGCCGACGGGCTTCCTTGTAACAATCCACCGTGAGGTACTCTGTCTGCCGTGGATCTGAACGCCAGTGAAATCCTCTGGCAGGTGCCAGTAGGCGAAAATGAGGACGGTGTACGCGGATTGATGAATTACTGCCCACCACTTCTGACTGGAAGCGGACTGATCTTCCACGGCGGAACAAAGGACCAACGCTTGTGGGTATACGACGCCATAACAGGTGAGAGGATAACATTTTTCGAGCTGCCTGCGGACCTGCATGCAGGACCCATAACCTATAAACTAAGTCCTGAGGGTAGACAGTTCCTTGTAGTCGCCCCTGGGGGGCATAGAACCCTTAATACGAAGCTTGGTGACTACATCATTGCATATTTTTTGCCAGACAGGTCAATCTGGCTGCCTGTGTTCGACTCCATGGCGATGACATCGTTCAGTATGATTTGCAGTATTGGTCCGGTGTAATCGTACGTACAATTTCATCATAACGAAAGCAATCCGTTGTATGGTCGTTGACCATCCCGACAGATTGCATGAAGGCGTAGCATATTGTGGTTCCAATAAACTTGAATCCCCGTTTTTTCAAATCTTTATTCATCGCATCACTTTCCGGAGTGTTCACCGGAATTTCATCAATCGTTCTCCATTTATTTATAATGGACTTTCCTCCGACAAACTGCCACAAATACCTGTCAAAAGACCCATACTCCTGTTTTACCTTCATATAAGCAACGGCATTCGACCTTACTGCAAACACTTTCAGTCGATTTCGAATGATACGCGGATCTTTCAATATTGTTTCCAATTTTTCATCCGTGTAACGAGCAATTTTTCCTGGGTCAAAATTATCGAAGAGCAATCTGTAATTCTCTCTCTTTTGCAAAACCAGCAGCCAATTAAGTCCTGCCTGAGCCCCTTCGAGATTTAACATCTCAAAGAGTAACCTATCATCATGCACCGGAACTCCCCATTCTCGATCGTGATAGGGAAGACACAATTCGTGCAAACCACTCCATGAACATCTGACTTTATCAGTACTCAATTCTTTCATATCAGATAACCATGTATAGATCTATAACTGTGTACTGCAATAAGTAAATCGTTTTGTTTGATATCATTCTCTGATAAATCTGAAATAATAAAAATATTCTTGACAATACACTAAAGTTGCATACCATGCTATAGAAGCCAGCGAATTGCTCAAGTATAAATATATTCTCATTACTTTTTACTGATATCTCTCTTCAACAACTCGACCTCCTATGATCGGGTATTGTGTTGATAATCCTGAGAGCATCGAGAAACACTACATCGCTGATGAGTTGCTACCAGTTGAGTCATGTCATCGATAAAGCTGGAAAGGAGCTTGTATGATCGCCAGGGAAACTTCCACTGGAGCCGAAGGCGCGATCATAGCCAGCATCCGAACCCTATCGAAGTCTTTCCCCGGTGTTCAGGCGCTGGACAATGTCACTTTTGACATCTACCAGGGTGAAATCTTTGGCCTCATCGGTGAAAATGGTGCCGGTAAATCAACACTGGTAAAGATACTCTCCGGCATGTACCGCAGAGATACTGGTGATATATTCATCGATGGAAAACCGGTACATCCCACAAGCCCGGTCGATGCACAGCAGTATGGCCTCAGCTTCATCCTTCAGGAGCGCAACCTTGCCCCTTTTCTCTCAATTCAGGAAAATTTGTTCGCCGGAAGACAGCCGGTTAAGAGAATGGGATTCATAGACTGGAAAGCGCTCACAGCCAAAACGAAGCGCATCCTTTCCCTCTTACATTGTAACCTTGATCCTTCCATCCTGGTGAACCGCCTCTCAATCGCTGAACAACAGCTCGTCGAAATCGGTAGAGCTATATCCTTTGAAAGCAGGATACTCGTTATGGATGAGCCCACCGCTTCTATATCTGATGAGGAGGTGGAGGTTCTGTTTTCAATCCTGCTCGATCTGAAGAAGAACGGTGTGACCACCGTTTTCATATCACATCGCCTTAAGGAGGTACTCGATGTTACAGATCGCATCGGTGTCCTTCGTGATGGAAAGCTTGTGGGAATATGCAAAACAGCGGAGACACAGGTTGAAGAGGTCATCCAACTAATGGTAGGTCGAGAGGTGAAGGACATTTTCAAGGAAAAGCGTATTCCCCATGGGGAGGAAATAGTCCTTTCAGTACAAGACCTTACCTGTCACGATATTTTCGAACATTTATCTTTTGACGTCCACAAGGGAGAGATCCTTGGTTTTGCGGGTCTCGTTGGGGCAAAACGGACTGAGCTTCTGCGTGCGATCTTTGGCTACTTACAGGGAGTCGAGGGAAACATACTGATAGATGGGAAAATGGCCGAATATGAGGGTCCTCTTCAGGCAATGGAGGCGGGCATCAGCTATCTATCAGAAGATCGAAAAGGGGAGGGGATATTCCCCTTCATGGGGGTCAGCAGCAATATCACCATCGCCTCACTATTTGATTATGTAAAATCTGGATTTGTACAGTGGAAAAAAGAGCGGAGGGCGAGTTCCCGCATGGTAAAGGCGCTGAATATAAAGACTCCTGAACTGACGACTCTACTCTACAGCCTGAGCGGTGGGAATCAACAGAAGACAATTATCGCTCGAGGCCTGTTACGGCAACCGAAGATCTTCCTGCTCGATGAGCCGACGGCGGGTATCGATGTGGGGGCCAAGTTTGAAATTTACACCATACTGCGTGAACTCGCCTCACGAGGGGTCGCAATTCTCTTTGTAAGCTCGGAACTCAGCGAGCTCCTCGGCATCTGCCATAGAATCATCGTTATGTGTCAGGGAAGGATAACCGGAGAGTTTACAGCAACAAATGCAACACAGGAAGCCATCATGGCTCGTGCAACCAAGTTTGAGTAGTGGGCACGGCAATGGTCTTGATAGCCGCATGTGTGTAAACCTATGTGGGGAAAACATGCCGATTCACGAGGAAGAGCGAACCGAATCGAAATTTCGAACTATTGTTCGAAAGATACTGCACAACGAGCAGTTCGGCCTTCTTGCCGCACTGATAATGATCTGCATCATTTTCGGCCTCCTGTCCCCTTTCTTTTTTGTACTCGAGAACTGGGCAAACATCGGGGTACAGACCTGTATATTTTTTGTGCTTTCCTGCGGCATGACCGTGGTCATTCTGACAAGAGGTATCGATCTGTCGGTTGCGTCTGTGGTCGCACTCAGCAGTGTACTCGCAGCTCGCGCGATGATCTGGTTTAATAACAGTGTGCTGCTCGCTATTATTATCAGTTTGGGAATAGGCTTCGTCATCGGGCTTTTAAATGGAATCTTTGTGGTTCATGCATCGGTAGAGCCTTTTCTCGTTACCCTGGGAACCATGTCGATTGCACGGGGCACAGCTCTTCTGTTCGCCGGCGGTTCTGTGGTACCGGTACGAAACGACCTCTTCGTGTTCATATTCGCCGATGGTTCATTCGGTAGCGTGCCGCTACTCATCATCTACTCTGCTGTCATTTTTGGTGTTATCCACACCATGCTGAAAACCACCAAACTGGGAAGAAACATTTACGCCGTGGGAGGCAATTCGACTGCTGCGGCACTCTCAGGAATAAACGTCAACAAGATACGGCTCTTCAGCTTTGTCTTGAGTGGCTCGCTGGCAGGCCTGGGTGGCCTCATCGCGACAGGACGTCTTTCGGCTGGGCTCCCCAACTATGGATCAGGTCTTGAGCTGGATGCTATATCCGCGACTGTACTTGGCGGTACAAGCTTTCTCGGTGGCAAGGGCAGTGTGGTCGGTACCATCATCGGCGCGCTTATTATTGCGATAATCGACAACGGCCTCACCTTGCTTGGGGTCAATTTTTACACGCGTCTCATTGTAAAGGGCATCATAATCATCACCGCCATGTACTGGGATCATCTGCGGCAGGTTCGATTCTTGAAGTAATCGAGACACAAGGAGGACAGCATGAGTTTCGGTATGGAACATCTGTACAGCTTTGACAACGGTATATCGAAAAGGGTAAGCAGCTGGGATCAACGGGGTATGAACCGTGACTATGTCACGATGAAACCGGGTGAGAAGCAGACACTTGCAGATCTGAGCGGACCCGGACGGATAAACCAACTGTACTGCAATATCATCGATCCTATCGCACTCGCATACCGGAAAATGGTTTTACGAATATACTGGGATGGGGAGAAAAAGCCAAGCGTGGAAGTTCCCCTTGGAGACTTTTTCTGCATTTCCAACTGTGTACTGAGACCTGTTCAATCACTTCTGGTTACACTCAATCCTGGAAACAGGGGAAAGTGGTGCCCCAGCTCCTACGGCATGAACGCTTACTTCCCCATGCCTTTTGCCGAACGGGCGTACATCGAGCTTGAATATCAGACGTACAAAAAAGCTGCAAGCTATCCGCTCATGTTCTGGTACCACGTCAATTACGAGCAGGGACCTGTCGGTGAGAAGGCTGATGGCAGATTTCATGCTCAGTGGCGCCGTGAAAAGATCACCAGGGCACCCGACCAGAAGAACAGGAACATAACGCTCTGGGACGGTGTCAATCTGGATGGCGAGGAGAACTACCGCATACTCGAGGCTGAGGGAAGGGGATTGATAGCCGGGTTGCACTTGCAGATCGACAATATAGCAGGCAGCTGGTATGGCGAAGGTGACGATATGGTGTTTATCGACGGGGAGCCCTGGCCTCCTTCCATACATGGAACCGGAACAGAGGAGATTTTCGGTGGTGGTGCCTGCCCCTGTTCAGAGTATTCAGGACCCTATTCAGGGTATCATCTGATCGAAAACGAGAACTTTGCAGGTAACAACGGTATGTACAGGTGGTACATACTGGACCCTATCAAGTTCAAAAAATCCGTCAGCATGTCCATTGAACACGGTCATGCAAACAACTTTGAAAACGACTACACAAGCGTGGTCTACTGGTACCAAACCGAGCCACACAAACCCTTTCCCGCACTTTCCAAAGTCGAAGACAGGCTACCCCGATTTCCTGAACTGTTGATGGAGATCGAGGACCGGATAGTGCACATTGTGAAGTTTCAGGAGAAGTTCAGAAAGAAGTATGGTGAATCGGACGCATTTGGTCTCACCTGGAAATTCATCAACGACTGTGCCGGTGCCATTCAGGAGAAACGCTACAAGGATGCACTGGCTACCCTGGAGCTCAACCTGGATTTTTTAAAGAGATACATCGACTAAAGGGCTTTGGAAATGGAACTATGTATACTCTGGATTGTATTTTTTAAAACTATCAAACCCTAAAAGGAGGTGATGAAAAAAGAATTTGTAAGCACTTTGAAAAATCCCAAGAAAGAGGTATCTGAATGAAAACAAAACATCTAGTATCTATCATTACCGTTTTACTCGTCGCGTTCTTCTTTCTAGCGACATTTTACTCTCCTACCTCAGCCTATGCCCAACGCAAAACCATCGGACTAGCCATGCACTTCCTGCAGGATGACTGGTCACTGAGTATGAAGCGAGCAGTTGAGGAAACTGCAGAGAAGTACGGGTATAAGGTGATCATGACCGACGCTAACTTCGATCCCGCACGACAGCTCGAACAGGTGGAAAGCCTGCTCCTGCGACGGGTCGATGCCCTCATTGTGATCGCACTCAACACAGAGGAGATTCTTCCCGTCATGGACAAGGCAATGAATCGCGGTGTCACGGTCGTTGGAGTTGGACTCCCATCTGACG
>CAYFYU010000009.1:56485-72600 GCA_964347455.1 uncultured Spirochaetota bacterium
TATTCTATGAAAAGAAATACATCAGCAATGTGTGGACTGACAACACGATGATGGGCATCGTATCTGGGCGGCACATGGCAGAAACATTGCTGCGCAAGGGGAAAAATAACGCCAAGATCGCCATCATCGACGCCAACTTCAACATGTATGCTCTCACACTGCGGGTTGACGCCTTCGAGTTTATGACAGTCGACATGTACCCGGGCATGCGTATCGTCGCAACAGAGCGTGCAGGCTCAATCGAAGAGGCTATGAAGATCACCGAAAACCTCTTCACCGCCAATCCCGATCTCGACGCCATATTCGCGACCTACTCGTCAGCCCTCATCGGCGCAGCCCGTGCGAAACAGGCCCGGAACAAAATGGACGTCGTGCTGACCGGCATTGATGCGGATAAAGAGATCTGCAGGTTTATAAAGCTCGGTATCATCGACGGCTCAGGAGTGAACAACTCCTATCCCTTTGGTGTTCGGGCGGTGGAAGTGGCCCACGAAAACATGACCAAAGGGACCATATTCCCCATTCCATACTATGTGCCTGCACCGCTTCTTGACATTCACTCTGTGGAGGAAGTATACCGTCAGCTTTATGGGGAGCCCTTAAGCAACTACATGAAACAGTAGCCGAGGTATTTGGTCCGCAATTGAATACTGTACATCACTCATTAAGGAAACGAGGGGGGCAGGAAAGTGTGTATGACTCCTGCCCTTCTCCTCTTTTCGCTACATGACCAAGACCTGGAAATGGAGGAAAATGTTGTCCAGTAATCAATGATTTTTCCTCGGCTACCATGTGACTGGGCGTACATCCCGGAGCTTTTGCTCCAAAAACACCCTGAACGATCTCCTTTTCAGGTTTCTCGAAATCTACAAATCTTATTTTCTCTCTTATACTATCTGGATGAGCATGAGGGATAAGGACAATATCTGTACCTCCTTGGTTTACGCCGGCAGCTTTTATGCTTTCCAGCAATCTACCAGTAGTAGCACAATGGATGACGTACCGGGGGATAATACTATAACCTATTATTTTGTCGACCTTGATCTACAAAAATATTAAACTCGTAACACCACACTAAATAAGTAAAAAGATAGACTATGAGTAGATCAACAGTTGCGGTTTTACGTTGCGAAACCTATGAGGAAGACGTTGTTTTCAAGGTGGTAAAACGGGGGATCGACCTGATAGGTGGAGCAGGTAGTTTCGTAAAAAACGGTGAGAAGATACTGCTCAAACCGAACGTGCTGGTAGGTGATAATCCCGAGCGCTGTATATCCACCCATCCTTCAATATTAAAGGCAGCTGGCAGGGTTTTTAAGGAGATTACGGGAGAGCTTTATTACGGTGACTCGTCCGGTTTTGGAAAATCAGTGATTCAGCTAAAAAAAGCCGGGCTGAGCCAGGCAGCGGACGAGCTCGGGATCAAACTTGCCGATTTCATAAACGGGGAGGAGGTATCTTTTACCGATTCACCATACACAAGGAAATTCGTTATTGCAAAGGGGGTTTTGGACGCGGACGGTATTATCAGTCTTGCGAAATTAAAAACCCACCAGCTCAACAGGATGACCGGCGCTGTTAAAAACCAGTTCGGGTGTATTCCCGGCATGTTGAAGGCCCAATTCCACATTACAGTGCCGGATCCGAATGATTTTTCAAAAATGCTTGTAGCCCTGACTCTCTTCATAAAACCACGCCTCTATATAATGGATGGAATAATGGCAATGGAAGGAAACGGGCCGAGGGCAGGGGACCCTGTGGCGATGAACGTTCTGCTTTTTTCAAAGGATCCCGTAGCCCTCGATGCGGTTGCATGCAGGACAATCGATCTCAATGTTGATTACGTTCCTACCATGAAACCGGGTAAAGAATGGGGGCTGGGCGTGTACAATGACGAAGAGATCGAGCTGGTCGGAGATCCAATTGAGAGTTTTGTTAACAAGAACTTCAATGTTGTGCGAAAACCTGTCAAATCCGTTATGAGAAAAGGTGCCGTATCCTTTATAAAAAACCTTTTTACTTCACGCCCATATATTATCAAAAAGACCTGCAACAGATGCGGTGTGTGTGTTGACTCGTGCCAGGCTGAGCCTAAAGCAGTCAACTGGAAAAACGGCAGCAAGGAGGCGCCCCCTGTCCATACATACACGCGCTGTATCCGCTGTTTCTGCTGTCAGGAGCTGTGTCCTGAAGGGGCAATTCATGTCAAAACACCACTGCTGGGACGACTGATCTTTAGAGGAAGATGAATCCCCCTGACCTGTCACATTACCACCATTTTATAAACCATGACCTTGTGAAACTATGAGAAATCTCCTGTAGGCACGTTGGAATCAAAGAGCAGCACCTGTAGAATTATTGATTTGACGAGAATAAAAATCTTCTCTCAGGATTGTAAGAATATCCCTGAATCGATCCGATGCTCGTTCGAAAGGCAGGCTGTCGATGATTATCTGAAATATGGCTCTTGAAATGCCGAAGGTTTTTGCCCTGTGTATGTCATGCTCAATTGACTGGCGACTTCCCCGTCCCAGGAGGTAACCATATAGGCGTGCTTTGATCCAACTTTTTGAATACTCAATTCTGCATTCCTCTTCATCGATTGCATACATCGTACATCGTTACACCAGGACGTCAATATGCCACTTTGTAAGATGTTCTTGAAAGTACCTTCTTTGAGGGAGGCGGTACTTTTTTCCGAGAGGTTTACGGAATTTTGTTTCTACCTCAACTTCTTCCGGATGGGAGGAGTACTGTATTCTCTCCAACAAAGGTCCGAGTCCTGTATCCCGGGTTTGGCTCGTTGAAAGCATGTAGCGGGGTAAAACTTTCTGGAATGCCACCCTCTCAACTGGTGAGACATAGCTCACATAATCCAATCCGCTGGTGTATTGCGGATAAAACCTCGTGGGCCATAAGAGACGAGGCTTATAGATATATCTTATCTGGGTATCCGGATACATCTTCCATACTAAAATAACTGCATAAGACGTAGTGGGAAAGAGTAATTAGCAATATCCCATGATTCAGATTGTCAAAAAACTATCGGGTGCCAGACTGGTCATCAGCATTACCGTATTGATGTCACGATGATCAACCCAGCTTCTTACCTCACGATTGGATGGTTCGAGCCAGAAGCTCTCGATTACCCCGATCAACTGCGTGTATTGCATCAACATTTCAATACACCTGATCAATGTACTCTTCGTTTTAAAAAAATTCGGTTTCTCCTTAACCAATCCATACAGCCCTTTGACAGCCCGCAGCCCAATAGACAGGCCGAGTTCTCGAAATGCAAGACGATACTCAACAGGCAACTGCATGCTGTCCATTCTCGCAAAGGATTCCAGTCCTAAAAGGGATGAACTCAACACAGTCTCCAGCAGGTCATACTGTTCAAAATATCCACTCACAATCATCTGTGCCACCTTGTAACCATCACATAGGAGACCACCGATTCCCAGCGGATCATCGGTTACCCAGCTTTTTCCCTTCATTATACCAGCCATGTCAGTGATCTCCTCGCCGAGATCTGGATACTCTGATTCTTTCGAATCGTCAGGTACATACATTTGAAGTTGATTGTAGGTGATGAAACCGTCGAGAGGATCGTGCTGTCCCATGGATTGTACGAGAGGACGGGAGAGGTCTATGCTCATTTTCCAGTACATGTATTTCTGCTCACCGGAAGATGGAACATAGCTAAATCGCACGTGGGCCGTTTTAGCAAGCTCTATGGCCCATATGTTGTAGGATTGATCTACAGTGGTTTGACTTACGCGGTTGAGAGCATGCATCCATTTCGTCAAATAGTGGTAGTACTGTCCGTCACGGTCCCATTCCAACTGTTCGTCGAAGCGATCAGAGGGACTTCGTTCGTTCATCTTCTTACCGATCCTGAGACCCCCACTGGTAGGATGTACTTTACCCTCCTGCTCATCGAGGCCACTGATCCAGCCTGAGCGTGAGTCATCCTCCCGATGGCGACCCAGTACATTATGAACCTGCTCCACCAGCAGCAGCGCAAGATTCCTGTATCTGTCCTCACCTGTGTGACGATAGAGCTCCAGGAAGTTACACGTTGCAAAAGCGTCGGTCCAAAGGTAGCGCCGTGGATGCTTCCCGGCCGGCGACAGACCAGTGGAACGGGCAAATTCGAGCATATTTTCCAGGACCATTGAAAAGGACGAATGTTTTTTCATCATTCCAAGATACCGACGAGCTCTTCTCTGTTTTCCGCTGTTACCTTGACGACAAGCACATCATTCCTCCGTTTGATACCTTCGATGAAGGGGTTTCCTCTCAGTGCTACCGATCCGATAACCGGGTGATCTGAATTGAGAATGGCGATAAGTGTATTCCGAAAGAGTTCCGACATGCATTCCATCTTCCCGATCTCATCAACTACCACGATCTCCCCCTCGCTTTCTGTAGCAATGGAAGGAACAGCTATCCGATCTATGTCCTGAATGCAAACGCCATATCGACCGACCCTGTAGGGGCTGTGTAATCCCTCGTGCGCCAGGATTCCGCTCCTTCCATCGAGAGTTTTCATGGAAAAGCCGACTCTTCTTCTACCTTCACGTATCTCTTTTGTGAAGAACCCGCAGGCGGGCCTGTCCAGTTTGTTTATAATTCTCTCTATTAGGGTTGATTTGCCGCATCCAGGCACTCCCGTAAAGAGTAGATTTTTCCTTTTCACCGGTATCTCCTCTACTCCCAAACCTAACAACAATCCCTTGTTACAACAACAGATTTTGACGTTAACAATGTTATAGAATAATATAATTGTAATGAAGATGGAGTACCCTTCCGCAATCGCACCGTCAGACAGCCCATTCGATCCAGGTGAGATTGCAACAAAAACTGAACAAATCGTGCGTAGGGGAACAGCCAGAAGGTATACAGATTTCTACTGCACCGGTGTATACGGAGGAATCTCAACAGCATATACGGTTGGATGCAACCTCCGTTGTGTGTTCTGCTGGGTTCACTGGGGGAGGGATTACCCACAGAGAGCAGGAAAGTTCTACACACCCGAGGAAGTGTTCAAAAAGCTCATCCAAAATGCAAAGGGGAGGGGGATAAAGAAGCTTCGCATATCAGGGGGAGAACCTACGCTATGCTTTGGCCATCTGATCTCGGTACTGAATATGGTAAAGAACACACCCTATCTTTTCATATTGGAGACCAACGGCCTTAGCCTTGGGATGCACCCTGAGTATGTTGAAATACTCGAAAAATACCAGAACATCCACATTCGTGTGTCCATAAAGGCAGCTACCCAGGCAGGTTTCCAGAGGAGGACAGGTGGAAGAGGAGATTATTGCGGTTTCCCTTTTATGGCAATAGAACATCTGATCCGGTCAGGTATAAGCTTCCATGTCGCTACGATGGACGATCCCAGGCTAATGGAGCCCGAAGAGAAAGCAGTCTTGCGTGAAAGGTTGAGAAGCACGGGTTACCGTGATTTCCTGGAGGAGGAACGCTGCGATCCTTACCCTGCTGCAATCCAAAGGCTCAAAAAGGCGGGTTATCAGTTCAGGTAACAGACACGCAATTAAATCTCATACACATTATTACGAATTTTGTGCCTGATATAGATATCCTGGATAACCTGTGCAAGGAGAATACAGACAATAATGGCAAGCAATACAATAGGATTCATAAAATACCCCCAGAAGCCGAGTCCCAGAATAATAATGCCGGATCCAAATCGAGCAAGATAAACACTTGCTTTCTTTCCCAGTCGGGCCTTCTGGTCCAATTCCTCATCTATGACGGTAAACTCGATCCCTCCAAGTGAGAATAGACTTAGGGAAAGAGCTCCGCAGATTAAGAGCCTTGAATAGTATGGGAGATCATGGCCATCAAGAGAAATAAAATTAATAAAACTTGCACCAATCGCTGTTATGCCGATAACGAGAGGCAGGTGAAGGTAGCCTCGCAGAGCTATAAATCCGATTTTTGGTTTTGTTTCTTTTGAAACAATAAAATCAAAGTACATCCACCATAAACAAAATGCCGTTATTATGCCAAGACCGACTTGAACTGCTGTTGTCAACGAAAGATGATGTTCACCGGCCACCATAATGATAACTCCTACCACTGACTCTCCAAGTACGATTATTGTAAACAGTCCAAATCGTTCCGGTAAATGGGAAGTGCTTAATTTTGGCAGTTTCTTTTGAATAAAAAGAGTTGTGAGAGGTGTTACAAGATCAAACAGCAGGCCACCGCCCCAAAAAATCAATCTTACAGGAAGCGGGACAAATAAAGACACTGCCCAAAGAACAACAGAAATAGAAAAGCCGGTGGCGTATCGATTTGTTAAAGTCCTGGTGGAAGGGTTATGAATCCCACCACGTATCCACATGACGATCAAAATAACCCGTGCGAAAATGTACGATACAGCAAATCCACGGGACTGATGGCTTAGACCATACCGTATGTGTAAAGCAAGCCCGGCTACTGCCAATATCTGTAATAAGGTAAAAATACGATGACTAACATCATTTGTAGCAAAGCGATCATTATAAAAGGTAGCTCCGATCCAATACCACCATATAGGAATAAAGAGGAACAGGTATTTAAGCAGACTGAAACCGGTTAATTCATGGGAGAGGAGATGAGAAAGTTCTGCAACGGTTGCTACAAATACCAGGTCGAAAAATAGTTCCAGCCATGAGGCTTTGTGTTCCTTCTCTTCATCTTCATCCCTTCTTAAAACAGGTTTCTGCCACCAGTGAGTTTTTTTCATAATTATTCGACCTTAAAAATACACGTTCGCCCATTTTTTATGATTTACAAAACTTAAAATGAAAATCAAAGATTGTCAATTTTCTAATTATTTTTATCTTGCTATATCATTAATGTCCGGTTACAATTCAAATAATCTCAATTGCTTACAAGAAATGGTTAATTAATTTTCTAAGTTAAAACTTATAAGTATTTGCAGAATATACAGATTCGAAACAAAAGGGTCGGATAGTAGTTAATAATAATATGAATTTTTCTTTAAGCTAGAGGAGGATTTTGATGAATTTCGAACATACAGTTGATTATATAGTGATTGGTGGAGGTGCCTCCGGCTGTGTAATCGTGAATCGTTTAAGTGCAAATCAGGCTACTACAGTATTGTTGCTGGAAGCAGGTGCTAGGGACTCCGATCCTGGTATTCATAATCTAACCGGTTTTGTACCGCTTTGGGGTGGGGATATGGATTGGAAATTTGACACCGTTGAACAGCCTGGCCTTGGTGGAAGAAAATTGACGATCACCCAGGGGAAAGTAATAGGTGGCGGTAGTTCTATTCATGCAATGATGTATGTACGTGGTAATCGAATGAATTTTGACCAATGGAAAGCTTTGGGCAATGATGGTTGGGGCTATGAGGACGTGTTACCCTATTTTACGAAATCGGAAGACTTTGACGGTGGAGCTTCGGAATACCATGGTGTTGGTGGGCCTTTGAGTGTAAGAACCGCCCCGGATTCTGCGGCTGTTTCATCTGCTTTTCAAAATGGAGCAGTGGAACTGGGCATGAATGGACCTAATTGGGATTACAATGGTGAAAAACAAGAAGATGGCGCGGGACCATTGCAATTCAATATTACAAAGGATAATAAGCGTGCCAGTTCTGCGAGCGCTTTCCTGACTCCAGTGATCGACCGCGCAAATCTAACGGTCAAAACAAACGCTGAAGCCACACGAATCATATTTGAGGGAAAGCGTGCAATAGGAGTCGAATACGTTCAGGACGGCAAGTCTGTTCAGGTAAATGCAGAAAAAGAGGTTATTTTATGCGGAGGAGCTTTTTTATCTCCGAAACTGTTAATGCTTTCCGGGATCGGACCTGCCGAACATTTGAATTCCCATGGAATCTCTGTTATTGCTGATCTACCGGGCGTGGGAAAGAATTTGCAGGATCACATGCAATTACCCATCATTCACAAATCCAAAAAAGATCTACCCGCACTGACGGTGCTCTCTGGGAATGTACTCTTTACCAATACTCGAGAAGACAACAACACCCCGGATCTACAGCTTATCTATAGTCCAGCAGTTCCTACTGCCATAGCTGGGGCTTTTAATTTTGATTTTCCGGTATCAATCTTTATTTCGATCCTTGTTCAGCCCAAGAGTCGAGGAACGGTCAGCCTGCGTTCAGCAAATCCACAGGATACACCAATCATCAATCCAAACTATTTACAGGAGCAGGAAGATGTTGAGACGCATGTAAATGCAGTGAAGCTTGCCCGTAAATTAATGAATACCAAATCATTTGCCCAGTACTATGACGGAGAAATTGTGCCCGGCCCTGATGCTGATATGGAAAAGTTTATCAGGGAGAATGCCTCTACTATCTGGCATCCGGTCGGTACATGCAAAATGGGTGGTGATGATCTATCAGTTGTGGATTCGAGATTAAAAGTCCATGGATTGGAAGGATTACGTGTGGCAGATGCATCCATCATGCCAATTGTGACGAGCGGTAATACCTATGCGGCCACTGTGATGATTGGTGAAAAACTTGTTGAGATGTTATAAACCGACTGATGTACGGCAACCTCATAGGGTATGATAATTGGAGTGATCTATGAAAATTTTAGCAATGGACAGGCTTCGGCCTGGAGTAACTGTTGAAACAGTAACTCCCTTTCTTAAGGAAGAAGCCGCGCATGCATGGGAGCTTCATCTGAACGGTGTTTTTCGAGAAATATACTTTCGGGGAGATCGACCCGGAGCTGTTATTATTCTTGAATGCAAAGATGTGGCGGAAGCTAAGACGGTTCTTTCTTCTCTGCCTCTGGTCAGAGAGAACCTCATAGAGTTTGACGTAATCCCCCTGGAAGCTTTCAAACCTTTTGGTTTGCTGTTCGCTGAAGAGAAGAAATAGGAATGGGAGACAGGTTAGATCTCCAGATATTGGGAGGTATGCGATCGTGCAAGTTTCAATGATTGTCAATGGCAAGAGATATGAAGCAGAGGTCGAGCCGCGTTTATTTCTGTCCGATCTTCTTCGAGATGAATTTGGTCTGACAGGTACGAAAGTGGGCTGCGATACTGGTCAGTGTGGGAGTTGCGTGGTCATGCTCAATGGAGTATCTGTAAAAAGTTGTATGATCCTGGCGGTTCAGGCAAACGGTGCTGATATTCAAACCATAGAGGGTGTAGCCCAAAATGGAGTTTTAAATTCTTTGCAGGAAGGATTCCTTGAAAAAGTCAGTGTTCAATGTGGCTTTTGTACTCCCGGTATGATTATGTCCATGACCGATCTCCTCGGACGTAATTCAAATCCCGATGAGAAAGAAATTCGAACATGGCTACATGGAAATTTTTGTCGGTGCACAGGTTATCAAAACGTGGTGGGTGCAGTACAATATGCGATAAAAAAAAACAACAGCGTCGTTAAAATGATCATTGACACTCCACTCAAACAGATGTTTGAAAACAGGGTAAAGCTTTTAATAGAGGGTGATGTGGACCGCTTGGTGGAGGAACACTATAACAAGGATGCTGTGGTTGTTTCTTTTGACTTCATTGTACGAGGGCATAACGCGCTCAAAGCTCACTTTCGCAATTTTGTGAAGTGGGTTGCTCTTAAGGAGGTTATCTCCACTGATCATTTTGTCGAAACCGAAAATAGCTTCTTCTATGAGGCAACTGCTGTAACAAATTACGGTGTCAACAGAGTTTATGATGCCTATTATCTCAGAGAAGGAAAAATTGATTACCACTTTACAGGAATAATCAAATAGATTGGGGTAAAGGTTATGGATACAAAAACTGAAAAATCCACCGCAAAAAATATTCTGGGGGCCAGAATCAAAGGCTTAGAAGATCCCGCTATGCTCAAAGGGGAGGCGAAATACATTGCAGACATAAACCTACCGGACATGCTGCATATGGCGATTTTAAGGAGTGAGTATGGCCATGCTGAAATTCTCAATCTGGATACCAGTGCAGCTTTAAAAATGCCGGGAGTGGTGGGTATATATACCGCGAAAGACCTTGGGAGCATGATGCCGTTGCCCTGTATATGGACACCCGGAGACGGCGAAAGCCATTTTCCATCCCATCCCTTTGGTGTACCGGGTGGCAGCGTTGTTTTAGCAAAGGAACGGGTTAAATATATCGGTGATCCCGTAGCCGTGGTCCTGGCCGAGACACGAAATCAGGCCTATGATGCCTTAGACCACATTAAAGTATCATACAAACCACTTCCGGTCGTTATAGACCCTGAAGTCGCACTCCAGGAAGGTTCTCCACAAATACATGACGAAGTAGCCAATAATCTCAACGCATATATTCCATACGGCGATAAGGAAGCTACTCGACGTGCCATCGAAGAGGCACAAGTTGTTGTTGAACAAGAAATTCATATACCACGTACAATCAACAATCCAATTGAACCACGTGGTGCAGTGGGAGTGTATAATCCAAGCACTGATGAATATACATTATATGCAACGAGTCAGTCCCCGCATAACCATCGTTTGTTACTGGCATTGATGATCCTGGGTGTCCCGTATAATAAGGTACGCCTGATCTCACCAAAAATAGGTGGCAGTTTCGGTACCAAAGGATATATATATCCAGATATGCCACTGACACTTTTTTTTGCAAAATTGCACGGGAGACCTGTTAAGTGGATAGACACTCGCGGGGATTTGATGCGTTCTACTGTTCAAGGCCGGGACCACAAAATAAAAGCTACAATCGCTGGTAACAAAAGTGGAAAAATTACAGCACTCTACTGTACCAGCTACACCAACCTGGGAGCCTATCCGTCCACTATCGGTCCAGGTGTCGCCACAGCCATGGTAGGAAGATGCATTACTGGGGTATACGATATCAAGCATGCATTCTGTGAGATATATGCAGTATTTACCAATACTGTGTCTTTAGGTGCACAGCGCGGTTCGGGACGTACGGAAGCCACTATTGTGCATGAGAGGATGATCGATCTCTACGCTCGTAAAATCGGTATGGATCCGGCGGAAGTACGGCGTAAGAATATGATTAAGCCAAACCAACTTCCTTTCGATAATCGTCTGGGTTGGGTTTACGATTCCGGTGACTATCCAGCGGCGTTTGAGAAAGCCTTGAAAATGATAGACTATGCTAATGTTGCAAGCCGGAAAGAGAAAGCCCGTAAACGTGGCAAACTCCTTGGAATAGGAATGGATTGCTTTATTGCCGTGAGCGGCGTTGGCCCTTCACCCAGGATGGCCAAAGAAGGGATGCTGGGCGGTACCTGGGAAAGTGCGAACGTACGGGTGCATCCAACCGGTGAAATTACAGTATCTATCGGTTCAACGCCCCATGGGCAATACCACACAACCACCTTTGCCCAGATTGTCGCCCAGGAACTTGGAGTGGACATTCAAAAAATACAGGTATTGCACTCGGATACGGAAAATGTTCCCTTTGGACAGGGAAGCTATGGCAGCCGATCGTTCAGTGTTGGCGGTGCTGCTGTACTGAAAGCAGCCAAAGAGGTTAAAGCTAAAGCGATTGCTGGAGCTGCCCATTTTTTCAAAATTGATGAAAAAGACGTGGTGTACGACAACGAAAATGGTAAGTTGTACCCCAAAGGCAAGATAGAAAAAGCCAAGACCTTGCAGGAGATTTCTCTGGACTTGTGGTACGGCTGGGACATCCCGGCGAAACTGGAACCAACACTTGAGCATACCACATTCCTAGATCCACCAGACTTCAATTTTCCCTACGGCAGTCAAGCTGTAGAAGTAGAAATTGACGAACAAACAGGTCAAGTAGAAATAGTCCGTCACGTTGCCGTTAACGATGTGGGTATAATTGGCAACCCCTTAGTGGTTGAGGGTCAAGTACACGGAGCTATCGCATTCGGTATTGGCGAGGCCCTTCTGGAACAGGCTCGCTATAGTGAAGATGGTCATTTAATCACTTCAAATTTTGATAAATACCCCCTGCCCAGAGCCTCTCAATTACCGAATTATGAACTCGATAGTATGGTTACTCCGACTCCGCATACATCCTTGGGAGCGAAAGGCGCGGGTGAAGTTGGTACCGTTGGCGCAGTGGCCGCGATCAGTAACGCCGTTTGTGATGCTCTGTCTGTTCTAGGGATTGAACACCTTGACATACCCCTATCACCGGAGAAAATCTGGCGAGCGATGCGAAACGCTAAAGCCACAAAATAAAATAAATTGTATAGGTGGATAATGATATGATTGTGCCTGTTTCTTTTGATTATAAGAGACCCAGTAGTGTTGAAGAGGCTGTAGCCCTACTCCATCAAAATAAGCAATCACGTCCACTTGCCGGCGGCCATGAATTATTGGTAAAGATAAAGCAGCGCCATGAAACTCCTTCAATGTTGGTCGATTTAAGTAATATCACCTCATTAAAGAAAATGGGACAGAACCCGGACAATAGCTCATTTCACATTGGAGCAATGGTTACATGTAACGATATGATTGCTCACATTCCTGCAAAGTCAAATCTTGGAGCGCTAAAAGAGGCGGCTGCCAGTATTGGTGACGCGCAGGTTCGCAATTGTACAACTATTGGTGGTAATCTTGGAGGCGGTAATCCAGCTGCGGATCTGGCTGCCGCGATATTAGCACTAGAAGCTGAAATTTACGTGACAGGTCATTTTGGATCCCGGGTAATCACTGCGGATCAGTTCTACCTTGGTCCCTCTGATACAGCCTTGGAGGTTGACGAGATTATCACTAAAGTCGTATTTCCGATGATCTCAAAGCAATGTATTGGCGTATATGAAAAAATTAAAAACGCCGCCAATAGTTATCCTCTCTGCGGTGTCGCGGCGGTTATAACGTTAACAGAAAAAAAGCTTGTATCTAGCTGCCGTGTGGCAGTAACCGGTGCAACAGCCCATCCTACTCGCCTGTATGAGGTAGAAACAGCAATGCAGGGTGTAAAACCGAGTGCTCATAGTATCGTGAAAGCAAGTAGCAGAGCAAATAAAAATCAGTCATTTGTTTCTGATCAATTTGCATCAGATGAGTATCGAGCCCACTTAACCAACGTTTTGGTCGAGCGCACGCTCACCAGGGCAGCAGCATCTCAGTAACATTCAAATATAACGGTGTATGATATCCGCCGATTCAACTTTTGTAAAATAAGCGTATTTTACAGTTGTACTAGTGGGATGTAGTTTTTGATTATAGAGTTAATGGATTCAACAATAAATTCTAATAAATAAGGAAAAATAACTATGTCTTTAGCGGAAAACAAAGTGTGCGGGCGTCGTTTTTTTGAGGAGATGCTGGGTACTGGAAATTTTACATTGGCTGAAGAGCTGATGTCGGATGATGTGGTGATGTATCATCCTTCAAGTCCCACTCCTTTGAAAGGACGTGAAGCGGTAACGGGCATGTTGAGCACATTTCGGGCTGGCTTTCCTGATCTTAAAATGGTTGTGGAGGATGTCTTTGGTGAAGATGACAAGGTCGCTATCCGGTGGCGGGTGACTGGTACACAAACCGGTGAATTGTTCGGCATCCCGGCTTCAGGTAAGTCCATGAATGTATCAGGTATTAGTATATTAAGATTGGTAAACGGAAAAATTATTGATGATTGGGTAGCAGAGGATTCACTCGGTTTGATGAAACAAATCGGCGTCATTCCCGAGTAAAGATAGAAAGATACACAGTTCCCCGTACATTTTCCCAGTAAAAGAATTTTAGTGGAAAACGGAGTGGTGAGCCTTATAGCCAGGTAATTTGTGCGGACTTCCGGTCCATCCGTTTTTTAAATTTCAGCTTGGGATATCCCAGGGCCAATGCTCCATAAATCCGGTGATTGCTTGGCAAAGACAGAAGCATTGGTATGTCATCATCATGTTGGCACACGTCAACTATATACCCCGCAAAAAAACTCCCGAGTCCAAGACTATGACTGATTAGTGCTGCATTATGGAGTGCTAAAGAGGCATTTACTTCTGCAAACTCATCATTTCTATCTGCATGAAAAAAAATCAGCACTGGGGCATCATGGAGAATCTTGTCTCTCCCTTTATTAAACTCACTAACCAGTATAGAAAAGCTGGAATTTGGTTGAGCAGATTGTTCAATTTGCCGAGCCTGGCTCTGTACAGTTAATTCCACAATGCGTTTCAGAATCTCCCTGTCCTGTATCACTGTATATTTAGTGCTTTGTATGTTTCGTGCTGAGGGCGCAAAACGGGCTCCCTCAATTACCTGTTCGATGAGCTCCTTTTCCACTGTTTTATCTCGCAAAGCACGTATCGAACGCCTCGACTTAATGAACTCCATGAGATGCTCAGACGGTATTTGCAGGTCCTGTTTTATCTCTGTAATTTGCTCAAGAGGAAAATCGCTATGGATAACAGCTGAATTGGGGCAAATGGATACACACTGGCCACAGGAAATACACTCTTCAATACGAGCTATCCTTGGATTAGTCCCTTTCTCATCCTGAACAAGAACATTCATGGGACAAGCCATTGTACAAATACCATCCATCTTACACAAATCTTTGTTAATAGTTATCGTAGCCATAATTTTCCTCTGTGATTATCCAAATAGCAAATTTAAGAAACTTCTTAAAAGTGTATAATTTTGCTTCTAATTGTCATTCCGGCCGACTATTGCGCTCCACTTCCTTTGAACCGGTGATCAGCCCGACGACCTCATCCGGGTTGGTATCCTTGGTTGTGCGCTCCGCCACCTTCTTGCCACGCCGCATGATCACGAGGCGATCGGTTACCGAAAAAATGTCGTAGAGCTGGTGGCTAATGATGATGATCGGGATGTTCTGCGAGCGCAGCAACCGCACCAGATCCAGGACTTTTCGCTGCTCATGAACTCCAAGCGCGGCTGTAGGCTCGTCCATAATCAGCAGCTTGGCGTTCCAGTAGATCGAGCGGCTGATGGCAACAGCCTGCCGCTGTCCACCGGACAGGGTCTTGATCTGGCTATGTAACGAGGGGATCTCAATCTCCAGACGATCAAGGACCTTTTTCGACTCTTCTCGCATGGATTCATGATCCAGGACCTTGATGAAGCCGAGGAAGGGCTTGGTCTTCTCACGGCCTAGGAAGATATTGGAGTAGGCGTCGAGGTTCTCCGCCAGGGCCAGATCCTGGTACAGAGTCTCGATCCCGAGCTCCAGGGCATCCATGGGACTACCTATCTTCACCTCTTTGTCCTGGAAGAAGATCTGTCCTTCGTCGGGGTGGTAGACTCCAGAGACCATTTTAATCAACGTAGACTTTCCCGCCCCATTATCTCCGAGCAGGCCTACAACCTCGCCTGGATACACCTGCATGTCCATATGATCTACTGCCACGAGACCTCCGAAGCGCTTGGTTAGGCTGCGCACCTCGAGCATTGCGTTCTTCATTCATTCCCTCCTTCCGATCAGCTCGGGGAAGAACTGATCTATCACCACGGCAAAGACCAGGATCCCTCCGATGACGATGTAACGGTTATGGTATGGGATACTCAGGTTGACCATCCCGGTTTCAAGCGTGGCGATGATCAACGCACCGATAATGGTCCCTTTCACTGTCCCGATCCCACCGTACAGACTGGCACCACCAATCACTACAGCCACCACAGCGTCCAGCATCCGAGCACTGCCTGCATCAGCCCGGCCGGTCACATATTTTAGGACATAAAGCACTCCCGATAGGGAGGCGAAAAACGAGGAGATCATGTAGATACGGATCAAATGGGAAGTAACATTGATACCGGAACGCAATGCCGCATCCATGCTGCCACCGATGGCGTAAGTGTGTCGGCCAAAGCGAGTACGCTTTAACAGGAAAGAGAATATACTAACGAACACGAAAGCAATCACCACGATGATCGGGATGATTGCAAGCATCGAACGCATCTCCAGACGGGTCAAGTTCTGCGGTCGAACAAGGAAAGAGACCATCTTCCGCGGTACTATGTACAACAGGTATTCGTTGCCGATCACTCCGGCAGCCGACGGCAAGCCTGAAATGGGGGTATTTTTTGAGATAATTTCGGAAAAGCCATAGGCTATACCGTACATGCCGAAAGTAGCGAGAAAGGGTGGCACCTTCAGACGGGCCACCACAGCGCCGTAGACCAACCCGGGTACCAATCCGA
>CAYFYU010000010.1:0-22755 GCA_964347455.1 uncultured Spirochaetota bacterium
GTCCGCCGTGCCCTCGCAGTTGTACATGCCCCAGGTCTGGACGGCTCCCATGGGCATGTCGCCGACCCCCGACCAGGAGTCCAGGATCGTCGCCCCCACCGCCGCCGCGAAGCGCACCTCGCCGGCCGTCTCCGGCCCGTAGCCGGCGTTGGTCGTGCCGTGGTCGTGGACGATCGACTCGGTCCCCTCCTCCACTGCGGGTGCCTGATAGACGTCCCTTCGCTCGATCTCGTTGATCACGTTGGAGTTTCTGACCGCCTCACGGAGAGAGTTTCGCGATACGATTTTGCGAACCTCGGAATCGATAACGTCGTCGAGACGCGACTGAGCCTGTGTAATCGTTCCAACCGATTCATAGAATAACTTGGGATCCGCAATCTTCCAGCGTGCCGTAGTATCAACCCAGATAAACTGGTTTTCAACTGTCGGGAGCCGCTGTGCCTCTCCATCCCAGGACAGTATCTTCTTTGGGTACCGCTGTACTTTGTCAATCATGGGTACTTTGGTTTTGAGACCCGCTTCAGTCTGTACCTGCACGATTCTACCGAAGCGAACCACCACTGCCTGTTTCCCCTCTTCGATGGTGTACAAAGGACCGATGGCGAAGAAGAGGAGAAGTCCAACTATAATAACTATAAGTGTAATGATGAGCTTTTTCATTGGGCACCTCCCCTTTCCAGTTCTGAGAGAGATTTAAAGGGTATGAAATTCGAGAGATTTTTGTCGATAAGGTCGGTGTTTTCGGCAGCATCCACGAAAACTGCCTCAAACATCTCGAAGTAGAGCCTGGTCCGCGTGACACTCGGGTTTCGTTTGTACTCCTCGAGAACCTCGATAAAGCGCGCAACATCACCCTCCGCCCTGTTTATTCTCTCAACAGCATATCCACGTGCCTGCTGAATAAGCTGCTCTGCCTCACCCTTGGCTCTCGGTATCGCCTCGTTGTACGCCTGCTTGCCTTCGTTGATGAGCCGGCTTCGATCCTGAATCGCCTTGTTCACGTCTTCGAACGCCGCCTGTACGGTACCTGCAGGCGGGACGATGTTCTGAAGCTTTACCGTGGTGACCCGTATGCCTAGATCGTATGTGTCGAAGAGCTCGTTCATCATGTCCTGACCCTGCTGCTCAATATTGGCCCGCTCAGCACCGATGACGTCGAGAATTGCCCGGTCCCCGACCAGCAGGTTGATAACAGACTGGGAGATATCCCGGATGGTCTTCGTCTGATTTTCAACTTTGAAAAGCCAGTTGACCGGTTCCACAATCCGAAACTGTATGATCCATTCGACATCCACGATATTGAGGTCACCGGTGAGCATAATCGATTCGTTGGGGTAGTCCAGCTCGGAATAGATGGTTGTGACACCCGCCCTTTCAGTACGAAAACCAAACTCCTGTTTTAAAACCATCTGGGTCGGTACATTGTACTTCCTTTCTATGCCGAAAGGAAATTTAAAGTGCAATCCCGGCTCTGTGAGCCTTGTGAATTTACCGAAGCGGAGCACCACCCCCTGCTCTTTCTGGTCAACAATGAAGAAACTCGTCAACAGCATGATGAGAACAAACACAAAGGCCAGTACGCCGATGACTACATTGGGAGTGACACGCCTGCTCTTTGTTCTAATAGGTGTTCGTGCCATATGCAACTCCTTTTGTTGGATTCCTACTATATAAAATGATGCAGAAAACCAGGAAGGTCAAATACCTTAAAGAGTGTCGATTCTATTGTTAAAAAGCTTTAATTTTCTCTTTAATAAGGATACAATTACTGCGCTGATTTCTCTCTTCACAATATTTGGATGGTTACTATTTCCCTATGCGGTTTAAGTACGTTAGTGAATTTCGCCAGGTTCTCAAATCACTCTATTCAGGAATTGGAAAATCATTTGTTATTTATCCTTCTGCTTTATTAGTGGCAACAGGGATTACCACCATAGAACTTGGAATAATTTTCTACATCAAGGAGATTTTTGGCGCAACACCGAGTCAGATCGGTTACTTCACCGCTATCTGGTCTTTTTGTTATATAATCGGCTGTATATTTATTCGTCCTATTTTCAATAAGGTTCTCCCCCGTTTTCTTTTAATAGTCTCTTCATTCCTCATGTGCGTTTTTGTATTGAGCGTTCTTTTCATCAAAGTTTTTACATTTGCCTTCGTATACTACGATTTATACGGTATTGCGATGAGCTTTTTCTGGCCGCCCATATTAGGATGGCTGTCTCAGGATATTGAGGGAGCCAGGCTGGGAAAGAGCATGTCCTATTTCAATATATCCTGGAGTATAGGGATAGTCATTGGGCCATTTCTTGCGGGATTCTTAAGTGCTATTTCACCTGAATTGCCTCTGTATACGGGAAGCTTTCTCTTTCTTTTAACGGGATTGCTCATTGGAGGAGCGAGCCTCCTGCTGCCGAAGATACGCATGGATAGAGGTATTGATATAACGAACAATGGAGATACATCGAGAGCAGACAACAGTACCATTCTCAGGTTTTCCGGGTGGGTTGGCATGTTCACCACCTTTGTGGTTATAGGTGTTATTATCAACATCTTTCCAGTTTTTGCACGGGATGAACTCGTGCTCCGAAAAGAGTTAATCGGTATATTGCTTCAATCACGCACCTTTATCGCAACTTTTGTGTTTGTTATTTTGGCCCACACAACTGCCTGGCATTTCAGAATATCACAGATGGTGGCTGGTCAGGTATGCCTCGCTCTTACCATGTTTTTCATGAATTTCACCACCTCCCCATTTATCATGGCTGTACTTATCGCAATTATGGGTGCTTTGCGGGCGCTCAGCTACAACAACAGTCTCTTCCATGGTGTATCGGGAAGTATCAATCGTACGGGCCGTATGGCGGTGCATGAAGCGCTTCTCGCAGCAGGGCTCATATTCGGTTCTTCTCTGGGTGGACTATTATACGAGAACTTCTCAATGACAACGGTCTATTATTTCTGCGGTGCTACCGTCATGTTAGGTGCGATAGTACAAACCGGTCTCTTTATTGTTCTTAAGCGATACGATAACACAGTGAGAAACCTAGGTTGAAGCCCACTCTTCCTCTAAAATCTCCCCCTGCAGACTTACCACCGTGTACTTGATCGGGACCTTCCGCTTCGACTTCTGAGCAGCCTGCTGTGCCATCGACAGGAGTCCACCGCAGCATGGTACCTGCATAATCAAAACAGAAAGGGTATTGATTTTAGCATCATCGATCCAGGATGTGATCTTTTCAACATAGATATCCTGACCTTCATCGAGCTTTGGGCAGGCGATAGCGAGTGATTTTCCCTTGAGGTAGTCGTTATGAAAGTTTCCCAGTGCATAGGCAACGCAATCGGCAACCAGCAGTACATCGGCTCCCTGATAGTACGGTGCATTGGGTCCGACTAGATGAAGCTGTATTGGCCACTGCTTGAGCTGTGATTTTACCGGCCCTCCGGTTGTTTCCTCCGTTTCCTTTTCATTTCGGAGATCCAACATTCTTGATCCAGGGCATCCTTCAAGAGCCATTTTTTAACCTCCTAAAAGTAATGAGTGTGTATTTCCGTTTGAGAGAGACAATTTAAAGATAATAAGACCTTTTTATCCTATAGTTTATTTGAGATCAGCCTCTCCGGTCAATACAAAGTTGTGGAAAAGGGTCATTTTCTTGATCCAGATCAAGAAAGTAGGGGCACAATGGCAGTAATTGCATTACTAAAACAGAAGATATGTACACCGTTATCCATATGAATCTAAACTTCATTTTTCGAATTGATAGATCTATTTTTAGAAAAATGAGTAGACGGAGGCACGGTTTATGAAAACCCTAATCTTATATCATTCAGAACACCACGGTAATACAGAGAAAGTTGCTCACGCAATTTCAAAAGTTTTTGGCGTAAAATCACAGCGAGCTGAGAGCGCAGAAGTGAATGATTTAACCCTATATGATGTTGTGGGCTTTGGATCAGGTATCTATAACGGAAGATTTCATCAAAACATGTACCAGTTAATCGCTAAGTTCTCGAATCAGAAAGGAAAGAAAGCGTTCCTTTTTTCGACCACGGGTTCTATGTCTTACAGCGCTCGTGCTCATGAGCAGTTCAAGACAGAATTGCAGGGGAAGGGGTTTAAAGTGATAGGGGAGTTTTCATGCCCCGGGTTTGATACTGCTCTCAGCTCAGAAGGAATCAATAGGGGACGACCGAATGCTGAGGATCTGAAAAACGCCGAGAAATTTGCTCAAGCAATCAGATCAAAATAATACAGGCCATTAGTTACCCCACTGCCAGAGTCGTATTGTTCTCTTCAAAGTACTATTATGCATTGTTCATAGCTGTCCGTTAATTAATTACAGGAGATGGTAAACCCCTTATTTTGCTATAGGCGAGGTGATCTCTAAATATATGGAAATTCCTTCTGACCCTAAGTTTAAAAACAGCAGAGATGACTCATCCAGGAAATTCGACCTGCTATACCTGCTGCTCTTTGGAGGAGCATTTCTACTCTTTTTTACGTTCAACCGTTTCGTCAAGGAGGTCACTTTTGTTGACATCTTTTATATACTGCTGGCTGTTCTCATCTCATTATATATCTGGATCGAATATGGGGCCCACGTATTCAAGAAATGGTACGGGGGCGACAATGTGGTCAGTGTTATCTTTCTCGGATGCGTTTTTTCAATACTCACTTCGATTATGATGATCCTTGATAATATTCTCTTCGTTGGAGAAATCGTTGAATTGAAAGGGGCGTCCTTTTTTATTAACCTTGCTGCTTCGGTTGTATTCGGCCCATTTATCGAGGAACTCATTTACAGGGGGGTTATCATGGACTTTCTCGAAAAATGGACGGGAAAAGCAATGGCTATACCGGTATCAGCCCTTCTTTTTTCTCTGGCACATATCCCAATCAATATTGTAGATTTCATGCTTGTCTTTGTTGTTGGAACCTGCTTCGGGATTTTATACGCTATAACAGGGAATCTCATAGCTTCGACCATTGCTCATTCAATATCGAATATTGCTGTTTTCATCTTTATAAGGTAAGGATCAATGTTTACAGGCAGACGCCTCTCTGCAGCATTCAGAACAGGCCCGGAGATTGCATTCGATGATTCTTCTAAATTCATCCTTTTCAGTGATTGCCACCGTGGTGACAACAGCTGGGCGGACGATTTTGCTCACAACCAAAATCTCTATTACCACGCGATGAACCACTACTATAGAAAAGGTTTTACCTATATTGAAATCGGGGACGGCGATGAGCTCTGGGAAAACAGACGATTTCAAGATGTACGTGCAGCACACAGCCATATCTTTCGTTTACTCCGTAAATTTCATGAGGAAGATAGGCTTTACCTGATATTCGGAAATCATGACAAAGAAAAAAAATACCAGAAGAAAGTGAAGGAGACGCTCTATCGATTCTTTGACGAGAAGAGCAAAGAGTACAAAGCTCTCTTTGGTGGAATACAGGTTCATGAAGGAATAGTGCTTGTAGATTCAGTAAGGGGAGTCAAAATATTTCTAGTACACGGTCATCAGGGCGATCTGCTCAGCGATCAGTTATGGTGGCTCGGCAGGTTTTTAGGAAGGAATTTATGGAGGCATCTCCAGCTGCTCGGGGTCCATGATCCAACGAGGCCTGCAAAGAACTATAATAAGAGGAGAAAGGTTGAGAGGAGAATCACAAAATGGGTGAAGGCCAGGAAATATATGGTTATTACCGGGCACACCCATCGCCCCAGATTTCCTGATACGGATGCCCCACCGTATTTCAATGATGGGAGTTGTGTTCACCCCCGGAGTATAACCGGTATAGAGATTCTGAACGGCGAAATATTGTTGATTAAATGGTGGCTCAAAACTCGTGATGACGGAACGTTGTTTGTCACCAGGGAAGTACTTGCCGGTCCAAAACGAATATCTTTATTCTTCTAAATCTCTGATTTTGCGGACAGTTTAAAAATTTCTAGCAAATAATGGTTTTTTACACAATTGTGATCGATAATTAAAAAGATAAAGAGTAAGAGAGTTGAATGATGATTCACTCCAATTTCTTGAAAATTATTCTCGTACTATCTGTAATAACTCTTGTGGGTTTCCCACTGTATACTATTTTTTTCCAAAATCCGTCGTTTAATGACCTGCTCAATGAAAATATAATAAATGAGGCTGTAAGATCGGCGACACATTTGTCCTCTTTTCTTGTCATAGAACAGGGTGCTCTGCTTTCTGACATCATATCGGATGATCTTGTAAGCCAGATTGAAGTTCTGAAAAAAGATGCCCATTTTATCAAGCTCAAACTCTATTCACCATCCGGGAAGGTAATCTATTCCACCGATCCGGAAGAAATAGGAAAATTCAATAAGGAACCCTATTTCCAAACGATTATTGCAAAGGGAGAAACCCACTCGAATCATGTGAAAGCAAACACCGAGACTCGTGAAGGGCAGAAAATGACCAGAGACATTGTCGAGACCTATGTGCCGATTATAAGAGCCGGGAACAAGATTGGTATTTTTGAAATTTATCGTGATATTACGGAAGAGAGGCAGAAACTCCAGAAACTCATCAATCGTTCCTCAGCGATTTTGTTCACCATGGCAGCCGTACTTCTGGCCGCGGTTTTGATTGGTATAGTTAAAGAAAATCAATATGTGAAAGATCAAAAGCGTATCAAGGAGGAATTGCATAACCTTTCAATTTCTGATGAGCTTACCGGACTTTACAATCGGAGGGGATTCTTCACTCTTGCAGAACAGCAGATTAAGATGGAGAAACGCAAGAGTAGTGGGATGTTACTCGTTTCTGCCGACCTGAATGGCCTCAAGTTGATTAACGATAATCATGGCCATCACGAAGGCGACAGGGCATTAGTTGAAGCAGCCGCGATACTGCATGAGACTTTTCGTGAATCGGACATTGTAGCACGCATAGGAGGTGATGAATTTGTAGTTCTAATAACCGAGAAGCCTGAATTCAATCCGGAGATACTTTTTACAAGATTAGAGAAAAACCTTGAAGATCATAACGCCAAAATGAAACGCCCCTATAAAATTTCCATTAGCGTTGGTATGGCATATTATGATCCTGCATCTGTCAACCCCCTTGATGACATGCTGATCCAGGCTGATAAAAAGATGTATGAGCATAAAAGAAAAAATGAAAATACTGCAGAGGTAGATTCCAACCGTAAAGTGTAAGTGTCTGGGGAGATAACTACTCCCATGCCTCAGGATAGAGCACTACTCTAATATATTCGTCCTGTGTCAATGTCCGTCTTGCAGCCTCTCGTATGAGATCTACATCGAGCTGTTCGATCAATCTCTCTCTCCTGTTGAGAACCCCGGGATCTTCTTTTCTGCGGAGAGCAAGTGCAATTTCGTTCAGCCAGTATCCATTTTCCTTGCGGGACTTTTCCAGGCTGCGCCTAAGTATCTCCTTTTCCTTCGTCAGATAGATCTCATCTATTTCACCTGTTCGGATCCATTCGATCGCTTCGAACACGGTTTTGGTGAGTTCCTCTACCCTGTCGGGGTCGCAGCCGAATCCGATGTATACTGTGTACTCATTGTCAGGATATTTCTGGGTTGTCGAATAAACCCATATTCCGTAGGTTCCACTCTGCTCCTCACGCACCTTTTCCCTCAGACGTGTATCGAGTATTTCCGCCATTGCCTGTAGATGAAAATCCATCTCATAGGACCAATTGAAACTATCTGAAAAAACAATGGTAACCTGGCTCCTTGGTTCTATTCCTATACGAACACTTTTTTGGACGATTCCATCGGGTGGATCGATGTTCAGATCGTTCCAGCTCTCCCGACGGCTACTGGAAGGGAGGCCGCCTATGTAGGTGAGGATGAGGGGTTTGATCTTCTCTATATCAAAGTTTCCGACTAGTATAAAGGTAAAGTCACCCGCATTGGAGAATCGATCCCTGAAAATTTCGAATGAAAGGTCAAGGTCCATTTCATCCAAAATTTCAACGGTAAGAGGTCGTGAACGAAAGTGATTCTGCTGAAGGGTCGATCGAACGGTATCCCAGAATACCTCTTCAGGATCGGAGAGGCGGTTCAGGAATCGGGCTCGAAGCCTCTCCTGATAGGCAACAAAAGTTTCTCTGTCCTTACGGGGATTCATGAAGGTGAGGTACACCAGCTGAAGCAGGGTTTCAAGATCCCGAGGAGACGCACTGCCGCTCAAACCCTCGTAGACTTCACTGATCCATGGAGAAAGCTCGACAACCCTGCCGGCTAGTTTTTTCTCGAGCTCCGTCCGACTGAAGCTGCCAATACCGCTATCCTTAACTGCAGTAGGAGCCGTTATAGCGGCAATATATAGCTCGTCCCGTACCAGAGAGTGACCTCCCGGGCTCATTGCCTCAAAGAGGATCTCGTCTTTCTTGAAATCGGTTGTCTTAAGGTAAATTTCCGCTCCGTTTGACAGGACCCAGCGAATGAGATCGATCTCTTTATGTAAGGTCTCCTCAACGATATGTCCGGCAGTGGGGATCGCTGTAATGAGTGGCTCCTCCAGCACCCTATCTTGGTACGCAGAGAGTACCATCCGGCTAACCTGGTCGAAAACGAGTCTGAGTTTCTCCTCATCTGGTGGTTTGACATCGGATTTTAGGGGTGCACTGACAAGCACAACACGGTTTTGATCACCAAGCCAACGCCTGGCAATTGTGTTGACCTCCTCTAGAGAGATATCGGGAACAAACGTGGAGAAGAGCTCGTACTCATATTCAATTCCCGGGATCGTCTCCTCATCGAGGAAGTGACGTCGGTATTCGGCAACATATGATGAGGATGGCGTGTTTTCTCTCTCGAGATAGGCTCCTTCTATCCATCGGAGTATATTCTTCTTTTCCCGTTCGAGCTCGGAAGCGGTAAAACCGAATTCAGCTGCCCTCTTTGCCTCAGCGAGAAGGGCCTCCAGACCACGTTCAATTCCACCTTCATGTACAGATGCATTCAGGATGACCACTTCCTTTTCTCGAACGATGAGACCTTTTCCCGTACCCCCACTGATGAATGGAGGAGAGGATTTTTTTGCAAGCTCATCCAGACGATTGTTCAACATTCCGGAATAGAGATACTCCACGATGGAATTTCTGTAATCCTCATGAGTTTTCATCGCTTGAGCGTCCTGTTTGATATAGAGGGCAACGCGTGATTCGGTTGTTTCGGGATCGGTAACTATCGAATAGAGAGTTTCCTCATGGTCGGGAACAGGTATCGTGGGACGGGCTCGTTTCTGCATCTTCCCTGGAATCTGAGAGAAGGAAGTTTTAATGATATCCTCGATCCTATCTCTTTGAAAATCCCCAACAGCGATAACGGCCATGAGGTCAGGACGGTACCATTTTTTATAGAAATCGAGAAGTTTTCTTGTCGGTGCATTCTCTATCACCCTGAGTTTTCCAATTGGAAGCCGTTCGGCATACCGGGAATCCTTGAAGAGTACCGGATAATGCCTCTCCAGAATACGCATACTTGCGCCGCTCCTCTCCCGCCACTCTTCAACGATAATACCCCGCTCCCTGTTGACCTCTTCCTCTTCAAACCGCACCAGATGAGCCCACTCCCACAGTATCTGGAAACCCTTTACCAGAGCTTCTTCGTTATCGGTTGGAACCTCTAATTTATATATGGTCTCATCAAAGCTGGTCGAGGCGTTAACCTCCGGTCCGTATCGAATGCCGATGGACTCCAGGTAATCGATGATATCGGTCTTCTCAAAATTGGCGGTTCCGTTGAACGCCATATGCTCGACAAAATGAGCCAGACCTTGCTCGTCATCCTCCTCCAGCACCGAACCGACGTTAACGACGAGTCGCAAAACCGCTGTTTTCTCAGGTTTTGAGTTTTCCCTGATATAGTAAGTAAACCCGTTTTCAAGCATCCCGATTGTAACAGCAGGATCGACGGGAAGCGGGTCATTAGCTTTATGGGTGATCTTTCGGTGCTCTTGGACATCAGTCTCGCTGGTCACCCGATCAACTTCGGAACGCTCACCCGCGACCTCCCCTTCAGGTTTTTCCTTTTTCGTCTGGGGGCCACTCTGGCAGCTGATGAATAAAAGGATGACTGTTATTAAAACCGGCAGCATTCTCAACGATTTCATTATTATACCTTTCAAAATGTCCTATAGATAATATAATAATTGAGTTGGCGAAGCCAACGACTAATAATTAAGTTGGCGAAGCCAACTACCAATACGCGAGAGAGAAAACTAGGGGAGTGTGGAAAGGATATTCCCAGAGGAGACTGATAATTCTTATTTGTTCTTTGGTTTTGGTTTGCCCTTTGTTTTGTTCTTGTTCTTCAGGCGTGTCTTTCCGAACGTACCTCTGTGTATCTTCCCACGCCTTGTGCGAATGTCACCTTTGCCCATACGAGCCTCCGTGGATTCATTGGTTACCAGGACCTAATTATATATGCTGATTCAGTTTTTTAAGCAACATATTTTTAATATAATTTCTACTTTATATATTTTAGAATTACTATTCACATCAAATGTCTGAATCACATGTTGCTCTATTCCTTATTGAAATGGTATTATAGCGAATGTTTATTTAGCTTCACAGAAAAGAACGATTAATAGAGGAAATTTTTTAGAATTGAAGGGAAGATATGACAGGACAGAACGCAGAAAAAGACTACCCTAAGCTTCGTGCGGTTGACGCAATCCCGGCTCAGAACAACACGATCTGTCTTCGGGACCCTCTCGGCTTTACGGATAAAATACTTGTTCTTACCCCGGAGCTATTCTTCATCGTGTCTCTATTCGACGGAGAACATTCGATCCTTGATATACAGACTGCGTATACCCGCCGTTTTGGTGATTTGCTTTTCAGCGACAAGGTCAGGGAGATAATTGACCAGCTTGATGGTTCACTCTTTCTCGACAATTCCCATTTTCAGAAAGTTCGTGATAAAGTCATTGAAGAATTTAAAAAGGAAACTGTTCGTCCGAGCTCGCATGCTGGAATTTCGTACGAAAAAGATAGAAATGAGCTGCTTGAACAACTTCAAGGTTTATTTAAGTCTCCCGAAGGTCCGGGTCTCATCGAAAAGGGTACACCTACTGGCCGGCTTCGTGGGCTCATTGCACCTCATATCGATATTCGAAGAGGAGGGGTTTGCTATGCCCTGAGCTATGCGGAGCTCTACCGTGAAAGCGGGGCGACTACGTTCGTCATACTCGGAATTTCCCATGTGCAAACCCAAAAACGTTTTGTTCTTACCTCAAAGGATTTCGATACTCCTATCGGAAACATGCCAACCGATAGTGATTTTGTAGAGAAACTTTCCAATAGATGTACTATTGATTTCTTTGAAGATGAGCTGGTTCATAAGAGTGAGCACTCTGTGGAGTTTCAGGCACTATTCCTACGCTACCTATTTCAAAATAATGATAAGGCTCGTATTGTTCCAATACTCTGCTCGTCGCGTGAGGAGAATTACGACGGTCGTTCCCCCGAGGAGGATAATGAGTTTCTGGAGTTTATCGATGCTTTGAAATCAGTTCTCGAAGAGCGGGGTGACCAGAGTTGCTGCATTGCAGGTGTGGATCTGAGTCACCTGGGTCAGCGGTTTGGCCAAAACATTACCATGACTCCTGTTTTTCTAAAGCAGGCTGAGTTGGATGATCGTAAGATGATAGACCTGATTTTGAACCGCGATGCAGATGGGTTCTTCAAGCACATTCAGAATGAGAAGGACCGCCGAAATGTTTGTGGAGTTCCTGCAATCTTTACCCTACTCAGAATCATCGATGCTGGAAGTGCCAAGCTTTTACGCTATGAACAATCCGTGGACAATGCCACACAATCAGTGGTTACCTTTATGAGTGCCGCCTATTACGATTAATCGTCAGATTCTTTAAAGAACCACCGATCGAGAGACTGTGTCTTGAATATTGCGCCGACTATTACCGGAAAGGTGAAGTTCTCAATCTTTCCGATCGCGAGGGAATATTTGCCCTTATTGTCGGTGTTATATACCCGCACGTAATAGGTTCCACCCTCAACGTCCTGTTCAAATTCTGGTCCCCAATAGTAGTGGTCCTTGCCATATTTCTCATAAAACCGGCGCCACTCGGTTTCCAGACCGATACCGGTAAAGAGGAGCTCTTGATCCCGAAATATCTGGAATGACATATCGTGAGCCCTTATTGGAGCACCATCAGGGTTGTAATCAGGTACAAGGATATTGACGTAAAGGTTGAATGGTTCGGAATACACTATCTTGTAGTAATGGTTTTCGCCGTCCAATATGCCATAATAGGCCCAGGATGTTTCCGGCTCCTCCACCATAACGGGATTATCCTGGGAGCTCTTACTTTTTACAATGACCGGTCTGTGAGCGTACAAATCTCCTGCAAAGAACAGTATAACCAGAATAACAATGGGAAGACATTTTGACGGTTTCATTTCGATACTGGTTTTCCTTTTTGATTAATTTTATTTGGTTCTGTTACTATATTGATACACAGGTTTGGCTTAGGCAAGTAAATGAGTATAGTAGCTTTAATAGGAATGTTCCTGATAATCGCAGGGATCGCTGGTTGTGCTCTTCCCATTATCCCTGGGCCACCGCTCAGTTATACCGCACTCATACTGCTTTCAGTATACCGTGATTGGAAAACTTTTTCAAAATCACTGTTGCTCTCACTGGGAATACTCACACTCATCGTAACATTACTGGACTATCTTATCCCGCGATTTAGAACTAAGAAGTATGGAGCATCCCGGACAGGTCTCTGGGGTGGAGTCCTGGGAATGCTCGCTGGCCTGTTTTTTCATTCCCCATATGCTCCCTTTATCGGGGCACTGGTGGGAGCAACTATTGGTGAAGTCATAGCCGGCAGAAAGGAAAAGAGCTCATTACATAAAGGTCTTGGAGTGTTTATCGGTACGGTTCTCGGCGTCTTGTACAGATTAAGTTTATGCGGAATAATTGCGGTGTATTTCACCAGGGAGGCATATGCTCATCAATAGAAAGCTGAGTTTGGTAATTGTGATGCTCATCATCATGCCTGAATCATCCAAGATAAAAGAAACACTAACCTTTAGATTAAATGGGCAACTATATTATTAGAGGAGGTTCATGAAAGTGCTTGGGAGAGCTATGGTTTGGAATAGAGTAAAGCATCTTGCTTCTCTCTTATCGCTCATGCCGCTATTGTTCAGTTTTGTAATTGGGTGCGCATCTACCGAAAAGCACCGGGTGCGGGCGGATCGGACGGCACAGGCGATAATTGAGGAGAAGCAGAAATCTGCTTTGGGTAAGACAGAACCGTTTACAATTGACAGGCCATCCGATACGCTGAGGAAAAGACTGCTATTGGGCCAAAACCTTATCTATTCAAGTCCCATTTCACTTGGCTCAATGTATTTAGAACCCATTGAGCATTGGCCGCAGGACAGCTATCTGAACGGATCTGGAGAACAACCCGCTACTGCTCCGTGGCTGAATGAAGAGCCCTACACGCTAACTCTCATGGATGCCCTCCGGATCGGTGCTCGTAACAGCAGGGAATACCAGGGCGAGAAAGAGGATGTATTCCGTGCTGCACTGGATCTTGACCTTGAACGAAACGATTTTCGAAATATCTTCGCAGCTAGTATCGAGAGTACGGCCAGTTCTGACCTGGACGGTGAGGATACCATTGCCGGCTTGGAGAACAGCGGAACAGTTTCGATGAACCGAACATTCAAAAACGGTTTAAACCTCACGACACAGATAGGGCTGGATCTGGTGAACCTTCTCACAATGGATAGATCCACCTCACTGGGGCTCTTTGCCGATGCTACGGTCTCAATTCCCCTATTACGGGGATCGGGAAAACATATCGTGATGGAGCCGTTGATTCAGGCGGAACGAGACGTTGTCTATGCCATATATCGTTTTGAGAGATTCAAGCGGATTTTCGCAGTTCAGATTGCAGGCGAGTATCTTGAGGTGCTTCGACTGCAGGACCAGATCGAAAACGCTGAAGAAAACTATCGCAGTCTGGTTACATCAACGAGAAGGGCTCGCCGACTGGCAGATGCAGGAAGAATTTCAGAGATTCAGGTTGATCAGGCCAAACAGGATGAGTTACGTGCCCGGAATCGCTGGATAAGCGCGCAGCAAAATTACAAACGCCGGCTCGATTCGTTGAAGATTCTTCTAGGACTGCCCACAGATGCCCGAATATCACTCGATCGTGAGGAGCTCGTACGGCTGACAGAGAGTATTGGAGTGGTATGGGAAGACACATTTGAGTTACTAGATAACTCGGTTGGTGAAACACCTCCTGCAGATGCACCGGTTGTGCTTTCTCTTCCGGATCGTAAAAATGCAGGTCCTCTTGAACTGGAAGAGTCTGAAGCTTTAAAAATTGCACTGGAAAACCGTCTTGATATGAGGATTGCAATGGGAGAGGTGTACGATAGCCAGCGAGGGGTGGTGGTGGCAGCCGATGCATTACGATCTGAGCTTACCCTGCTCGGTTCGGCAAATATGGGTGAACGCAGGAGTGTGAGCACGGCCGATACATCGGCAGCACTTATAAGACCCGGGATGGGATTTTACTCGGCTCTCCTGAGCTTCGATTTTGCTCTTGAACGGACATCTGAGCGAATTGACTACCGAAATAGTCTTATAGATATGGAAAGATCTATACGGTCACTTCAGGAGCTCGAGGATAACATTAAACTGGATGTGCGTAACAGGCTTCGAGATCTACTCGAGTCCCGCGAAAGTCTGAACATACAGGCAACGGCAGAGAATCTTGCACTGAAACGAGTTAAGAGTGCCAACCTGTTCCTGCAGGCAGGTCTGGTTGAAATCCGTGATCTCCTGGAAGCCCAGGAGGCTCTGATCGCTGCACAGAACGCATTTACATCAGCTCTGGTGCGCTACAGGTTGGCGGAGCTTGAGTTGCAGAGGGATATGGGTGTGCTGAGAGTTAATGAGGAAGGCATGTTGAGAGAATATATGCCCAAGGAGTAATGTTATGGAAAGAACCAAAAAAAGACCCATCTTGTCACCTTTTCGGCCAGGATTCTGGGCGATAATAGCTGCGGCTGTACTCTGCGGAGCAGCTCTTATGATATATCTATCATCTGCAAGGGACGAAGTGAAGGATACTAAAATGCCAACCTTTACAGTTAAAAGGGGTCCGCTCACCATAGGTGTTTCCGAATCGGGAACCATCAAGGCCCGGGAGCAGCTCATAATCAAGAGCCTTGTGGAAGGAAGTACCACCATACTTAGTCTGGTACCTGAAGGAACAAGGGTGGAAATGGGTGACCTGCTCATCGAGTTGGATGCAAGCAGGCTGCAGGACGATAGAATAAACGAGCAGATCCTCGTGATGAATGCAGAGGCAGCCTTTATTCGGGCACGTGAAAACCTGGCAGTTACGAAAAATCAGGCGCAGAGTGATATCGAGAAAGCCGAATTGACGCTGCACTTTGCAAGAGTGGATCTTGGGAAGTACGTGAATGGTGAGTATCCCAAAGAGTTCAAGGAAGCAGAGTCCAGAATAACGATAGCAGAGGAGGAAGTCAAGCGTACTACGGAAAAGCTTAAATGGTCGGAAGTGCTCTATGAAGAAAAATATATTTCCCTTACTGAACTTCAGGCAGATGAACTTGCTGCCAAGAAGGCACAGCTTGAACTTGAGCTGGCAAGGGAAAATCTTTCATTGCTGCGCGATTATAACTACAAGCGAAAACTCGCCGAGCTCGAGAGCGACATCAAGCAGGCCGAAATGGCTCTGGAGAGGGCACGGTTAAAAGCTTCCGCAGATATCGTACAGGCAACTGCAGATCTTCGCGCAAAAGAATCGGAATTCAAACGACAGAAGAGCAAACTGGAAAAAATTGAAGATCAGATAAAAAAAACAAAGATTTATGCACCTGCAGACGGGCTGGTTGTCTATGCAACAAGTGCCAGGGCAGACTGGAGAGGAAACCGGGAACCTCTTGACGAGGGACAGGAGGTTCGTGAGCGCCAGGAGCTTATCTATTTTCCAATAGGATCTTCTTTCATTGCCGAGGTAAAGATACATGAGTCGAGTTTGGAGAAGGTCAAACCCGGGCTTCCGGTCAAAATTACGGTTGATGCGCTTCCCGGCAGGCTCTTTACTGGCACAGTCGCCAAAATTTCTCCATTGCCCGATGCTGTGAGCGTATGGCTGAATCCCGATTTGAAGGTATATAAAACGGAAATCGTCATTGATGATGAATCTCCTGATCTCAAAACAGGTATGAGCTGTCGTGCCGAAATTATCGTTGAGAGCTTCGATGATGCTGTTTATGTACCGGTTCAGGCAGTACTCACGATCGGCGGGAGGCAACAGGTATTCGTTCAAAATGGAAACAAAGCCGAACCACGTCCTGTAGAAACCGGTCTGGACAACAACCGTATGGTCGTCATCTCAGCAGGTCTTCATCCCGGTGAAAGTGTTCTGCTTACACCTCCCCTTGAGGCAGCAGCAGTCGGAGAAGAAGATGATTTTCAGAAACGAGATCGAAGAGAGATTCGGAAAAAAGTCTCGATCAACCCAGAATGATCGAATGAGCTGCCAGGTATATCGGATGCATCCAGGAATTACGTGAGGAACCTATGATTAGAGACGAAGATCGTAAAACTGTGGCATACTTCGAAGACGTCTGTAAATCCTACGTAATGGGAAATCAGGAGGTCATCGCCCTTTGTGATGTCACCGTTTCATTCAAACCGGGGAGTTTCTGGGCAATTACCGGTCCGAGTGGTTCGGGGAAAAGTACCATGCTGAACCTGTTAGGTTGCCTTGATCGTCCAACATCGGGGAGGTATATTCTTGGCAACCGTGACGTTGGAGAACTGGGTGATGATGCACTGAGCAATCTGAGATTGCATCACCTGGGTTTTATATTTCAAAGCTTCAATCTTATCCCCCAGTTAACGGTCAGGGAGAATATCGAGCTGCCCCTCTACTATCTTGGCTGGGATGTTACGAGAAGTTCAGAGCGAGCCAGGGAACTTGCCGTAATGGTTGGACTAGAAAGACGTCTCAATCATCGCCCCATGGAGCTCTCCGGTGGTGAGCAGCAACGTGTCGCCTTTGCAAGGGCTTTGGCAAATGATCCGAGCGTTCTTCTTGCCGATGAACCGACAGGAAATCTTGACTCTACCACTGGGGAACAGATAGTCGGTCTCTTGGTGGATCTGAACAGACGGGGTAAAACAGTAATCTTAGTGACCCATGATCCCGACACTGCAGCTACTGCAACCAATCGGATGTACCTGCTGGATGGAAAAGTGGAGCGCATTGAGGAGGGCAGCTGATGCGTCTTCGCAAACTGACCCGTAACATACGACTTGGAATTAAAAACCTGCTGCTCCATAAGATGAGATCATTTTTAACGATGCTTGGTATCGTGTTCGGCGTTAGCAGCGTGATTGCAATGCTCGCAGTTGGTGAAGGTGCAAGCAAGGAGGCGCTGGAGCAGATTCGCAAGCTCGGAAGCACAAACATCATCATAAATTCCGTTAAACCAGTTGAAGAGGAGACGAGCTCCAATGTGCGGGTTATTATGAGTGTCTATGGACTTACCTATGATGATAATTTGAGAGTGGCAGAGACATTTAGTACAATCAAGCGCACTGTTCCCGTAAAGTTGATTCGCCAGGATGGACGCCTTGGAGAACGCACAATGGAGATCCGTATTGTTGGTACCACTCCGGACTGGTTTGATCTGGTGAGACGACCCCTGGTTGCCGGAAGGACTCTATTAGCTCAGGATCTAGAGAAGAACAAAAACGTCGTGGTGCTCACCGAGTACGGTGCCCGCCGTCTGCTTGCCACTTCAAGCACGATCGGACAATCCCTTCGCATCGGCGGCAACTATTTCGAAATCGTTGGGATTGTTCAAAATGCTGAATTCCAGGGTGGGGGTATTGAAACACCTGACCGTGAAGTGGACGCCTATGTTCCTCTCAATGTTGCACGCGCACGTTTCGGCGATGTTTTTTCACGTCGGTCAGCTGGAACCCGAATAAGAGAACTCGTTGAATTGCATCAATTGATCGTTGAGGTTGACCAAACCGAGCATGTTGAGTCAACAGTCGCCGGGATCGAGGCAATGCTGAATCATTTTCATAAGAAGAAGGATTACCGTATTTATGTACCTCTGGCATTACTGCAGCAGGCAAAGGCGACCAAGCGCACCTTCAACATAGTACTCAGCTCCATTGCAGGAATCAGCCTCCTCGTCGGGGGCATAGGAATCATGAACATAATGCTTGCATCAGTTACTGAGCGCACCCGGGAGATTGGCATACGTCGGGCTATTGGTGCCAAACGCAAACAGATCATTGGCCAGTTTCTGATAGAGACCACTGTGCTCTCTATGATCGGTGGAACTATAGGGATTGCCATCGGCATCTCAATTCCATGGATTATCACTTTTTTTACAGAAATGGTTACGGTGGTCAGTGGTTACAGCCTGGTACTTTCGCTGGGGATAAGTATATCAATCGGAATGATATTCGGGCTGTATCCAGCCTTCAGGGCGGCAAGATTGGATCCAATCGTTGCCCTACGTCATGAATAATTAGTCGTGGTGAATGAGCGCCAGTAAACTGGCGAGTTGTCACCAGCGACTTGGTTAGAGAGAACTTTAACCCTTCAATGCTCCAACGGTCATGCCCTTTATAAAGTACCGCTGAAAATAGAGGAAAACTATCATGAAAGGCAGAACGCTGAGGAGCACAGCAGCCATCTGTATACCATAGTCCGTGCGGAATTCGGTGTGAAAGACTGAAAGCCCAACAGGCAGGGTTTTCATATAATCCTTTTGAGTGGCAATTAAGGGCCATAGAAAGTCCCGCCATTGCTCCATAAAGGTATAGATACCCAGAACTGCAAGACCAGGCTTTGAGAGCGGCAGCACGATCCGCCAGTAGGTTCGAAACTCTGAGCAACCGTCGATGCGGGAGGCATCCAAAAGCTCCGATGGCAGGGTTCTCATGTACTGTCTCATCAGGAAGACTCCCAGAGGCACAGCCAGTGGTGGCAGGATCAAACCTGGGTAGGTGTTAAGTATCTTCAGATGCTTGGCGATAAAGAACACGGGAATTATAGTTACAGCCCGGGGGATCATAATACCAGATAAAATGACAATAAAGATCAGGTCGCGCCCGGGGAATTTCTTCTTGGCGAAGACATATCCGGCCATAGACTGGATAAGTAAAACGATAATAGTCACACAACTGGCCACAAGGAGGCTGTTGATCAGCCAGCGTACAAAATTGGGGGTTTGCAGCACGGCCATGTAGGTGTCAAGGGTCGGGTTTTTAGGTATCCATCGTGCCGGGTTACCAGAAACGAAAAAGGTATGCTGAAATGAGATCAGCAGCATGAAGATGAATGGTGCGACTGAAGCTGCCGCAGCCAAGAGGGGTAAGCCATAGGTAACCAGTTTGGTCAATACATTTTTCAGTTTAAGTATACACCGGTATGTCCTCCTGGACATATCGCCCGTTTGAGATGCTGACATCTTCGTTTCCTCTAATCGATCTCTGAGGGAATGTATTTCAACTGAATCACCGTAAGAATAAGAATGATAAACAGGAGAAAGACACCCATAGTAGCCGCAAAACCCAGATTCTCGAAATGAAAGGCATTGCGGTAAACATACCATACCACCGTTGCACTGGAGTTAGCCGGTCCCCCAGCCGTGAGCATATAAACGGCATCGAAGATCTGGAAATTCCAGATAAAACCCATTACGAGAAGGAAGAGGAAAGTGGGGCGCAGTAGAGGCAGGGTGATACGTGTCAGACGGTGCCAGGCATTTGCCCCATCCACACGCGCCGCTTTAAACAGATCATCCGGGATGGAATCCAGTCCTGCTAAAAACAGAATTACCCAGAAACCGTAGCCCCGCCATATTTCAAATCCAACGATTGAAGGGATCACCAAACGCGGATTTCCCAGCCAATTCTGGGGTGGAATACCGAAAAGTCCAACCAGAGTATTCAAAGGACCGTCTTTACCTGGTATGAAAATAGCCTTCCAGATAATCGAAAGTGAAACAACCGAACTAACCATAGGGAGGAAGAGGGCTGATTTGACAACATTCTGCCAAATAGTTTTCATTTTATCTATGAGCAGTGCCAGAATCAGGGAAGAGATCATCGCCAGGGGAACCACCAGGATGGTATAGTATGCGGTGTTACGAAGGGCTCGCATAAATATCTCATTCTCCCAGACCTTATTGTAGTTGTTAAACCCAATAAAGGTCGTTCCACTCAAAAGCCCACCTTTGCGAAGAGTAAGCCAGAAAGACCAGAAAACGGGTATCAGGATAAATATGATGTAAAACAGGATGTAGGGAGCGAGGAATCCATAGGCGGCGGAGTTCTTTCTGAAATTACGCGAGAGCGGGCGCATCTTTCGGGTATACATCCTTTGCATGAGCCTAAGACTCCGCATTAATAGTCAGAACCGACGAACGAAAGGATAGCCCGCCCCCACCTTGTTGCTCCAGACAGTGAGCGTTTTCGACCAAGCCTATTCTTTTTCGTCGCAGTCGATAATTTCATTCAGCAAGAAGAGTATCCACTGAATCAGCTGCATCTCTTAGTGCCTGCCGCGGCGTTTTCTCCTTTAGGATCATGGACTGCACCTCTGTTCGTATAAGGCTGTGTACCTGACGCAGCTTTGGATGAAGCGGATAGGGCACCTGAGAAGGAATGCCTTCGAAGAAGATCTGGAGCAGTGGTTCCCTGTCCACCGGCGGCTCAAAGTCGCTGCGGCAGCCAAAGAGGTTGACCACATTCATCATGTAATCCATGTTTTTCTTCGTGTTGATGAACTGGATGAGCTTAAAGGCGGCCTCTTTATTCTTGCTGTCATTGGCGATTACCCAATAACCCGAGTTTCCAAAAGTACCCCTCCCGTTGTAAAAATTGGTACCAGGACCTTGTGGCGCAAGTGCGGTTCCCGCATTGATCTCTGGGTAGTCGTTTCGCAGGATCGGAATGGAGTAGGATTCAACAGGGCACATGCCTGCTCGTCCCTCGAAAAATACCTGCTGGAACTTGGGGTTCATTCCCTCGTCAGGTACTATCCTGTAAGTGTGAACGATATCGTACATAAACTGGAAGGCAGCCTGACCGGCCCTGTTATTGAAGGCATTGGTATTTTTTCGCACGTCCAGAATATCGGCACCACCCTGCCATAGAAAGGGGTAGATGAAGTTGTTGTCCCGCCAGTTCACACTCCATGCATAACCCCACTGATCTTTTGACGGATCTGTAAGCGCTTGAGACACCTCCACGAATTTCTCCCAGGTCCAATCATCGTATGTGGGATCATCCATGCTTGAGGGTGGATATGCAATGCCAGCGGCATCGAACAGATCTTTATTGTAGAAGAGCTGCACGGCCACGAAGAGGTAGGGCACTCCGTACTGGTTGTCCTTGTAGAAACAGAGGTCCCAGAAGTTTTGTGGATATTCGCCTTTCATCTCGGCCAATTCTCGTGAGAACATCGTATCCAGCTTGGCAAGTTGGCCGGCTTCGGCAAACTTTGGCCAAAACTCGTCTGGCATGTAGGAAACATCTGGCGGCTCACCGGCAGCAAATGCGGCGCCGTAGCGCTCGTCCCAGCCTTCCCAGGGATGCAGCAGAGACTCTACCTTGACTCCCGGATTTTCCTGCTCGAACTTATCGAGGAGAACACGCCAGTCTTCGTCAGTATCACCGTGGGATGCTTTCCAGAAGGTGAGGGTTATTTCCTCTTCTTCTGACGGTTCGCCACCTTCCGTTACAGGTGTTACCAAAAAAATTAGCATAGCCAGGATGAACATCACACCCATGCATTTTAAAAAGCTTTTCATAAATTTCCTCCTTATTTTAGGTGATATTTTTATATCACCAAAATTGTTGCCTGTGACCCTTCGATTTCACAATAAAAATGATTTATCAATAGATAAACCCCCTTATATCAGGGCAGCAGCCTCTTTGTCGTAATGCGGGGCCAGCGGAGCATGGGGATGTAGCCTTCAGCATAGCGTATATTAGCCTGGATTCCACGAAAACGGGCTACGGCCTCCATGCGCTCAAGCATATCATCGCCATAATGCTCTTTCATAAATTGGAGCTGGCTGCTATGCTTTGAGAGCATTTCCTTCTTGATATCAATGACGTCGGTGATATCCACGTATTCTGTAGGTTGAAAGTTCAGACTACCGTAGGGCTCCATGTAAAAAATAGGGGGAATCACCGGATGAGCCGGGTAATTGGATTTTATGTTTTCCGTGCTGGAAAACAGACTTGCATCAAAAACCAGCTTGCCGGTGTTCATGTGATCCTGAAGGTAGTCCTCTGGATTGTGCGTGAATACAATATCGGGTTTGGTTTGTCGAATAAGATCCATGAAGAGAATGGTGTTCTCTTCATTGACATTGACTTGTCCGTCCCCGAGCCCCAATCCTGCAATTAACTCGGCGCCGATGACGTCAGCAGCATCTTGAGCTTCTTTGGCTCGAAGAGCCGTGATCTCCGCAGGCGTAAGCTTGTAAGAGGCTGCATCTCCCTTACAAACATAGCACATTATTACAGTTGAACCTGCACGGGCATATTTAGCCAGCGTCCCTGCACAGGAATTTTCAAGATCGTCGGGATGAGCTCCGACGGCAAGTATACGCAATTTGTTGTTCGATTTTTCGTCGCAGGGGACCGTCACTCACGATATGGAGAT
>CAYFYU010000010.1:22765-34293 GCA_964347455.1 uncultured Spirochaetota bacterium
TTCCATCACCCTTTTTACGTATTGAGTTGTTTTGTACTGATCACCGTACCAAAGATTATTATTTTGTCAAGTTAAAAAGCTTAATCAAAGGATGACAGCAGGTAACTGCGTACCAGGCGAGCTGCTTTTTCCTTGATTTAAAGAGATCAAAATTTGTATTATACGGGATATTATCATAAGGACTACCCAATGGCAGTTTTAATTACAGGAGGATACGGGCTTTTAGGGTCGTGGCTTGTTTATGAATTTGCCCATAGGGGAGAGGAGGTAATTGCCCTGGATGTTGTACAGAAGAGGTTCGATTATCTCGGAGGGCTTGAGGGCAAGGTTGTATATGAGTATGCCAGCGTCCTGGATTTCTCTCGAATGGTGAATGTATTCGAGCGCAACAGGAACAGGATTGAAGGAATTATTCACACCGTGGCTGCCATGGCTACGCCGGATTTCTGGGCAATCCCCCACGGGAGTATAAATCTGAACATCATGGGCACCGCGAATTTACTCGAACTTGCGAGGCTATATAACATAAAAAAATTTGTCTACATAAGTTCAGGTGCGGTATATGGAGAGTTTAACGGAAAAGCTCATGAGTTGAATAATTTTCCTCGACCCAGTGATCTTTACGGCGCAAGTAAAGCCTCTGCGGAGCTCCTTGGTCAACAGTATGAAAACCACTACGGTATCGATTATCGTTGTATTCGGCCGTACTTTTTCTTTGGTCCTGGAAAGTTTCCATCAGAACAAACGTTTTTATTCAGGAATCTTCTGGGACCACTCGAAGGGCTTGCGGGCTTGCGACTGGAGAAAGGGGCTGATCAAAGTTTGGGGTTTACCTATGTTAGGGATACAGCCCGTGGAACCCACCTTCTCTATGAAGCTCGAAATCCTGTACAAAAAACGGTCAACATAGCTTCTGAGGATCCGGTTACCTTTCCCGAGGTGGTTCGGCTCGCACAAAAGTACAGCCCCACCCCAACAGAGGTTGTTCTCGGACCGGGAAAGCTCTTTCCTCGCGGCGAGACACTTGATGTTTCCATTGCTAAAAAGGAGCTCGGGTTTCGTCAATTGTATGGAATCGAGGAGGCGATGAAAGAGTACGCTGAATGGATACAGCGAAACAGGATGATACAGGGGAGTTAGAGGGGGGTATAGAATGAAGGTGTATATTCTCGTTGATGCCGAGGGTATATCTGGTGTCGTGAACCATAATCTTCAGGTAAAACCCGACTCTCCGGGGTATGATGAGATGCGTACCCTTCTTATGTCTGATCTTAACGCAGCAATAGAGGGTGCATTTGAGTCAGGAGTAGATGAGATCCTTGTTTATGATATGCACTATTACGGTCTCAATGTTATACTGGAAAAGCTTCATACGAAAGCTCGAGTAATCCTGGGAAAACCTCCGAAAATTGTTCCGCCTTCTGGCATAGACGAAGGTTACGCTGCTCTTATCATGATCGGGTATCATGCGATGGCTGAGACTGAGGATGGATTGCTTGCCCATACCTATAATCTTGATATGAAAGCTCTCCGATTAAATGGAGTTTTGATGGGGGAAATTGGAATGGAAGCTTGTATAGCGGGCTCGAGAGATGTGCCGCTCGTGTTGATCAGCGGGGACGATTCGGCGATGAGGGAAGCCCAAGCTCTGATCGGAGATTTTGAACAAGCCTGTGTAAAGTATGGTACGGGCAGGGAGTCGGCACTTTGCCTTCCCGTTTCGCAAACGAGCAAACTCATCAAGAGAAAAGTTAGTGCAGCGCTGGGAAGGCTGGATAACTTTATACCGTATAAAGCTATACCACCGTATACTGTTGAAATAGAATTCTATGAAGAATCCTCAGCGAGAAGGGCATCCTCTATTAACGGTGTAAATCGAAGGAGTGACGGAGTTGTAGAGATAGAGGGGAATGACCTCGCCTACCTGTGGGAGAGCTTTCTACATAACTACGCCTCTACTTCAACGTACCAACGCTGCCAACATACATTAAAACAAAAACGATAGATCTATCCGTGGTTGGTCTGGTACTCTCCATGTACGGTCTCTGGATGGCAGTTGCCCAACTGCCCATTGTCGTTTTCAGTCTCTTCTTCAACTTAGACAGGGCGATATTTGCCTCTTCGTTTTTAACCTTCTCCGCGTCCTTTGGAAGAATGGTGGCGACGGGCTTGACAGGATTTTTCAACCAGATGGGGGGTTATTCACTTGCATTTAACCTTGCTACCAGCATAGGAATAATGGCGATGATGGTGGTTATCTTTAGCAGAGAGAAGAAAAGGCCTCCGAAAAAACCATCTCTGCGTTCCATTGGTCAGCTTTTTATGAGAAGAGATGTGCTACTCCCTTAGGTTGTCAGTTCCATAGTGCATTACGCTGATTAGGCGGTCACTTTTGGATTTTTACCAATTCTTGTTCAGCAGATGGGGGCAGGAGACGTCATCAAGAGTATGCCCATAAGTGTGAATATCGCTGCAATTACCGCGGGGAATTTCTTAAATACGATTTTACTCAGGAGGATAAAACATGTCTACCTGCTCTGCTTTGGTGGTTTTCTTATATTCTCAGGGATTTTGATCGTAGCGGAGGCTTCCTCTTTAGCAACACTTTTCACCGGAACGATGTTCATGGGATTTGCCTTCGGAATTGTATACCCAATTCTTATAGGCATGAGCATAGAAGGGGTTGAGCTTTCTCAGCGGCAACATAGCAGATCTACTTGGTATCCGAACGATGTTCATCGTAACGGCAGGAATCTACCTCATCACCGTTTATCTGTTCATATATCTACTTTTCAAGATAGGGAAAAATGAAAACGCAACAGGTAATACCATTAAAAACGGCAACGATGGAATAGGGTAGTAAAATTTTTTTACCCTAACCCGTCGTTGCCGATTGTCAATCGCGCAAGTCGATTACTGGATGAAACGTGAGAGCTCACTCACCTACATTGCATCCATTATGCTTTCAACCTGAATCGTATTTCCTTTTACAGTTCCTTTAATGTCAACAAGGATGTTATCCTTCTTTTTGGTCTTCTTGAGGTATTTTACATTCATTTTATTTCCCTTTGCATCGAGAGGGAAAGAATCATAGACACTTGATGAATTCTTGACAAGAAGGGTATATCCAGAAGCAATACAGGGTTTCATCAATGCGCACATTACAGTGTGGTCTTCTGGACTGTTGACCATATCGGCACCATCAGCTGCAACACCTGAATCGACACAGAGAATGTCTGCCGATAAACCGGTTTGTGTATGAATTCCCTCATCAGCAAATGCCGAAACCAAAGAAAGACTGCTGAAAATAATCATTGTAACTGCTAGAGTAAAGATTTTTCGTTTCATTGTGTCCTCCAAACTGTGTTTAGAAAACATTGTATTATAATAATTGGTTAGTCAATAGTTTTCCTATAATACTAGTATCATAATATCGCTGTCTTGATTACAGGGAATGGGTAGATGACTGTGGTATTAAGTGAAGGTTTAAATCTATATATTTTTCCTGAGTTTACATAATAATGTCGTTGACTGATAATGGATTTGAGATGATAATAGAAGACTGAGTGCACTGTATTCTTCTTGTTGCTCCTGTCGATACATATTTCCTTACAATTGCATTGAAAAAGTTGCAGTGAAAAGAAAGGTATCCAAGCAGTTTTCTACAAAGATCTTTTGGTGTTAATTTTCATGGGGGGGGGTGATCGGGAGGGGAAGCTCAAGAATTTTTACACCATTTTTAATTTGAGTGTGGTTGAATTCTCAAAATCAAAAGAGTTAGAGGAGGAGAAGGTATGCGTAAAATACTGTTTTATACGTTAGTGTTTTTCGTTATCGGATCGTTCGGAATGGTTTTCGCATCCGGAGAAAAGGAGGAAGCCGGGGTTCCAGGGAAGCCCGAGGAGATGCTCACGGTCGGTTTTATCTATGTCGGGCCTATAGGGGATTTGGGTTGGACTCATGCCCATGACCAGGCCAGGCTCATGGTAGAAGCGCTCCCCTGGGCCGAAACGATCTATCAGGAGAGTGTGCCCGAGGGAGACACGGTAACCGTTATCGAAAGAATGATTCAGCAGGAAGGTGCCGATGTCGTGTTTACAACGAGTTTTGGATTCATGGATGGTACGATTGAGGCAGCAGCAAAATTCCCCGATAAGATTCTTGCACATGCCTCAGGTTTCAAGCGCGCACCAAACGTGGCCACCTATATGGCTGACTTTTATCAGCTTTACTATCTGAACGGACTTATGGCAGGGGCTCTTACCAAGACGGGGAAGATCGGTTACGTGGGAGCTTTCCCGATTCCTGAAGTAAAGCGTCATATAAACGCGTTCACAATCGGTGCACGGGAGGTAAATCCGAGAGCAGAGGTACATGTTCGTTGGATCTCGGCCTGGTTCGATCCACCTGCTGCAACCGAAGCGACGACAGCGCTCATAGACGAGGGGTGTGACGTTTTTGCTTTTACGGAAGATTCCACCACGGTGGTTGAGGTGGCCGCTAAGAATGGGCTTCCATCCTTTGGTCACTACTCACCAATGTATGATGCCGCCCCGGAGTACGTGGTATCAGGCCAGCTCGTACACTGGGATGTATTCTATCTGCAGTTTCTTGGACTTGTGTACGCCGGTATTCTGAACTCCCAGAACCTCGAGGATCTCGATTACTGGGGTCTTCTGAAAGAGGAAGCTGTAGAACTAGGCGCCAAACCGGGAATGCCCGTCAATCCAGCATGGAGAGGAAGGCTGGGAGCTACCTATGACCTTGTGATGAAGAGACACGATCAGATGAAGAATCCACAGATGGTGTTCGATCCATTTGCCGGACCAATTTATGACCGTAAAGGAAAGCTCGTCATACCGGCAGGTGAGCGTGCTGATTATCTGCATCTGCTTACCATCGAGTGGGCAGCGGAAGGCGTTGTCGGGCCGTGGCCGAATGAACCCTAAGAGAGGCTTTATCAGGGTCATCGCCCCCCAGCGATGACTCTGATACTTAAGAGGAAACGTCAATGGGGATTCACATTGAAAGAAACGTCGCTGTACCTTCTCGCGTGGTTGTATTTGGCATCTCATTTCTTTCAATATTTCTTGCCTCCATTGTGATAGGATTCATATTTATAGCTTTCGGGCTAAACCCCTTTAGAACCTATTTTGATATTTTCCTGAAAACATTGGGTTCAACCTATGGATTAAGTGAGATAGTTCGAAAAAGTATCCCCCTCCTGCTCTGCGGCGTCGGACTGTTACTGGTATTTCGCACCTCTTTCTGGAATATCGGTGCTGAGGGACAGCTACTCATGGGAGCTGTTGCCGCCACATGGGTGGCCTTGTTCTCAAACTTTCCAAACCCCCTGCTCATACCATTGATATTTGTCTTTGGATTCATAGCGGGTGCCCTGTGGGGATTCATCCCCACCGTACTGAGATCAAGGTTTCGTATCCCTGAAGTCATTACCACGCTCATGCTGAACTACATCGCACTCTATATAGTGCTCTACCTGGTTCACGGACCGTGGAAAGGGGAGACGATGCGAGGGTTTGCGTACACGGATAAATTCCCGGAAAGTGCCTGGCTCCCCTATATAGGTACGACCCGCATTCATTGGCCAACCCTTATGCTCGCGCTCGTCCTCGTAGCAGTCGTGTGGTTTATCCTGTACAGAGCAAAACTGGGATACGAGCTCAAAGTGATTTCTCAGAGTCCAAAGGCGGGAAAATATGCAGGGATTTCCTACTTCAAGACTATTTTCTGGGTCATGGTCATTTCCGGAGGTGCGGCCGGATTAGCGGGTGCAGGGGAGGTTGCCGGGGTTCACCGTTTGCTGCGTCATCCTAATCAGATTTCTCTTGGTTATGGATATACGGCAATTCTTGTGGCCTGGCTGGCGCGGAGCAACCCTGTTGCCACAATTCTAACATCGGTGCTCATGGCAACTATTTTCGTTGCAGGAGATACAATGCAGCTGTCCTTTGGTTTGCCAGCACAGATCGTTAATGTTTTCACCGGACTGATACTTTTTTTCCTGATACTAAGCGAGGGCATGATGAGCTACAAAATATCATGGAAAAAACAGGAGGGATAAAATAGCCTGGCAGACGTTCATTTCTGAAACCCTAAGACGGGCCCTTACCTACGGCACTCCCCTTCTTCTCGGAACTCTTGGCGAGATCTACAGTGAACGCTCAGGAGTGCTCAACCTCGGTGTCGAAGGGATGATGATTCTTGGGGCTTTTACCGGTTTTGTGACAACCTACCATACGGGCAGTCCTTTTTTAGGAATACTTGTTGCTGCATTTGCTGGTGGTGCTGCCTCCATGATTCATGGTTTCTTCTCTATTACGATAAAGACCAAAATACAGGTGGTCTCCGGGCTCGCTCTTACATTCTTTGGTCTTGGATTGACCGGTGTTCTGGGGAGAGGTTGGGAGGGAAAACCTCTTGAGGTCAGCTTGCCCAAGGTAAGCTTTCCCCTTTTGGAATCAATCCCGATTGCAGGACCCATATTTTACGGCCAAAATATTCTCGTTTACATAGGAATCGCACTGGCGGCAGTGCTATGGTTTATTCTTTTCAAAAGTTCATGGGGTATTGCGATCCGATCAGTCGGAGAGGACCCGGCAACCGCTGATTCCCTGGGGGTCAACGTCAGTCTGGTCAGATATCTCTGTGTTCTGTTGGGTGGAATATTGGCAGGGATTGGCGGCGCCTATCTCTCCATTGACTATAGACCATCCTGGACTGAAGGTATGACCGTGGGAATGGGATGGATTGTAATTGCACTCACCATTTTCAGCTTCTGGAACCCTTTCGTTGCACTTGCAGGTGCCTATCTGTTTGGATCCCTTTTCTACCTCTCATATAAGCTGCAACCCTATCTGGCGCCGGAACTGCTCATGATCATGCCCTATTTCTTCACTATACTCGCACTGGTTGTGCTCAACTCCTCAAAGGCCTTCAGGAGGCGTTTGGGAGTTCCATCCGCTTTGGGCTTGCCGTACAGCAGGGAGGAAAAATAGGAGAAACGCTGTGGATCAAAAAGAACCAATCCTCTCTATGCGTGACATTACAAAGATCTTCCCCGGTGATGTTCGCGCAAATGATGAAGTGAGCCTTGATATCTATCCCGGAGAAATACATGCATTGCTGGGAGAGAACGGGGCTGGAAAGACAACACTCATGAATATACTCTCAGGTCTCTACCATGCTGATGGAGGAGAAATACTCATTCATAGCGAGCCGGTCCTCTTTAAGAATCCACGCCAATCTATTGAGCACGGTATTGGCATGGTCCATCAGCACTTCATGCTGGTCTCTCAACACACGGTTGCTGAGAACATTGCCCTCGGATTGAAAGGGCTTGATTTTGTCTTACCTCTCCGTGATATTGAGGATAAGATCCGTGAATTCGCCGAAAAATATGAGCTCGAAGTTGATCCAAAAACCAGAGTTTGGCAGCTCTCTGTTGGGGAACGGCAGAAGGTGGAGATTATCAAGGTTCTCATCAGAGGTGTCAGTGTTTTAATACTCGATGAACCTACATCGGTTCTTACACCCGAGGAAATTGATAAGTTATTTCACATTTTGAAGAGAATGAAGGCTGAGGGGAAGGCGATCGTTTTTATCACCCACAAACTTGGAGAGGTATTAGAGATTGCCGATTATATCACGATACTCCGCAAGGGCAGGGTTACGGCAAACATACCGGCATCGCAGATAAAGCACGAGGGTAAGGCGGCGAAAGCCGAGCTCGCCATGAAAATGGTCGGGAGAGAGGTCATTTTCGATGTGCAAAGAACACCGATGGAAAGTGGCAATATTGTCCTCGAAGTGGATGGGCTTCGGGTTCTCAACGACCGTGGAAGAGGGGCGGTGTGTGGTGTATCATTCTCCGTTCGTCGCGGCGAAATTTTCGGTGTCGTCGGCGTTGCTGGAAACGGCCAGGTGCCGTTGGTAGAGGCGATAACGGGACTTCGCCAAAAGAGTGGAGGCAGTTTCACCGTGCGGGGAATGGTGGGATATATACCCGAAGATCGTTTGAGCATGGGTTCAGTTGGGGATCTCACTGTTGCAGAAAATAGCGTTCTGACCCATTATCGTGAGAGCTGTTTTTCTGGTCATATGTTCCTCAACCTGCCCTCTATTCGGGAGTGGGCGGAGTATCTTGTTTCGAAGTTTCACGTCATTACCCCTGATGTGAATACACTGGCGAAGCAGCTGTCCGGGGGTAATTTGCAGCGGCTGATACTGGCACGTGAACTATCGAGAAACTGCCAGCTCCTCATAGCGGAACAGCCCACCCATGGGCTCGACGTGGGCTCGATCGAGTACGTATGGGACTCCCTCCTCCTGCAGAGAAAGAATTCGGGCATTCTTCTGGTATCAGGTGACCTTGGAGAGGTTCTTTCACTCTGTGACAGCATCGGTGTCATGTACAAAGGACAGATGACCATTTTCAAAAGCCCCTTCTCCGACAAGATCGAAGAGATCGGACTCAAGATGACCGGCATGTAGGCGTGAGGAATTAAGATGGAACCACCACAGATTCAGGTTTTGAGCGACGATGAGATGAGAAAAATCGATGAGACGAGCAGAGATATTCTGGAAGATGTTGGGATTAAAATAAAGAGCAGGGAAGTATTAAATGAACTGGAGGAAAAGGGATTGATTGTCGACTATGACCATTACACGGTAAAATTCGATCCCGGTATCGTTCAGGATGCCATTGATGCAACACCTGAAAAGTTCGAGATTTTCGGCAGGGATAAAACCCCCAGCTTCGGACTGGGTGGAAAATACGGGACCAGGTTTGCCTCGGGATTCAACGCTATTTACATACACGATTATCATACAGGAAATAGAAGACCAATGATGAAGAATGAGTTCGCCGAGTTCGCAAAATTATCGAATTATCTTAGAGAAATCGATATCGTAGGCCCTCAGGCAATGCCTCAAGATGTTCCTGCAACATCCGCTTTACTCCATGCAGTCGAAGCCGTATTGAATAGCACGGTAAAACCGATGCTTTTCTCACCTGAAAGTGATAGAGAGGTAACTGCAGTTATTGAAATGATAAAAGTCGTTATTGATGGTGAAAAAATAGGTAGTCGACCTATTGGTATTTGTCAGTTTTCACCTTCGAGTTTACTTTTCTGGAATGAGGGTACAGTCAAAGGCTTTAAGCGAATAGCACGGGAGGGATTTCCCTGTACCATACTGCCAGGCCCTCTCGCCGGTGCAACCTCCCCATACACGCTTGCAGCCAACCTAGTACAGAAGAATTGTGAGGTGCTCTCAGGGGTTGTGATTGCACTGTTGATGAACAGAGGAACGCCATTACTTGTCTACAATGGCGGAGGACAGTTTGAAATGCGTTCGATGACAGCTGTACTGGGTACCCCGGAAATGAAAACCGTTATGATGGCGGGAAACCAGCTTGCACGGTTCTACAAGATACCAACACATGCCTGTATTCCCTGCTCTGATTCACACTGTCCCGATCAGCAGGTTGGCATTGAAAATATGATGCTGATCTTTGCGGGGATGTTCGCTTCAGGAGAAACAGCCTCTTTTGAACAATTGATAATTGACAATGAGATCATCAAAATGACGCGGCGTATTGTGAAGGGAATACAGGTAAACGAAGATACGATCTGTTCCAATACGATAAAGAAAATTGGACCCATGGGTAATTTTATATCGGATGATACTACTCTTCAGTACTTGCTGGATATGGAATGGTCAACATCGAGAATCCTCGGCAGAGAAAAACATGCCCTCTGGGAACAGGGTGGCAGAAAAACAATCCTTGAAAGAGCGGGAGAGGTATTGAATGAGATGAGAAGATTGGAGGACGTTCCGTTAAACGTATTGAAGAGAAGAGAAATAGAAAGAATAATTCGAGGGTATGAAAAGGGTAGCGAACAATAGATTGCCCTGAATTTTAAAAAGAACTATGTTTTTATAGTATTTTAGGGGTGAGAAAAAAATGAAGCGAAAACAGAACAGATGGGTTACCTTTATCCTTGTTACACTCCTCGTGCTCACAGTACCCGTACTTTATGCCAGGGGAGAAGATGAGGATATAAAGACACCGCCGGAAAATGTCACTGCACGGGTTAACGGCAGAGAAATTTCTCGAGAAAATTTTGAACGGCAGGTGAGTATCAGAAAGCAGCAACTGATAAGTCAGGGACAGCTCCTCGATGAGAAAGGCATGAGAACTGTTCAGGACGACGTTCTCGAAATGCTCATCGATAGCGAGCTGCTCTTTCAGGAAAGTCAGAACAAGGGCTTCAAAGTGAGTGAGGAAGAGTTAAATGAACAGATTGAAATGGTGAGGAGTCAATTTTCAACTGAGGAGGAGTTCCAAAGTGCGCTGGAAAGGATGAATTATTCGGAGAGTTCTTTTAGAAGCGACATCGAGCAGCGGATGGCTGTTCAGGATTACGTAGAGAGTGAAATTGCACAGAGTGTTACCGTTTCTGAGGAGGAATCTATACAGTACTACGATGATCACCCAGAGTACTTCAGTCAGCCGGAGCAGGTCCGGGCAAGCCACATACTGATTGTTGTCAAAGACTGGTCGGAACTAACGCAGAGGGAGGAAGCCCTCCGAAAGATCAAAGCGATACAGCAAAAGCTTGACGATGGTGAAGATTTTGGTGCTCTCGCCCGGGAGTTTTCTGATGGGCCCAGCAGCGAGCAGAGCGGCGATCTCGGTTTTTTTGGAAGAGGGCAGATGGTAAAACCTTTTGAGGACGCTGCTTTCGACCTTCAACCTGGAGAGATGAGTGGTGTTGTGGAAACCACATATGGATTTCATCTGATCCTCTGTACCGATAGGAGAGAGGAAGTGAAAATTCCCTACAAGTACATGAAGGAGCGTATCGATAACTACCTGAAACAAACCAAAGTTATCGATGAGGTGGAGGTGTTGCTCGAGAAAATGAGAGCTGATGCTACGATCGAGATATTTCTGACTGATGTGGAAGAAGACCTTTTGAATTAGAGGTGGATGTATATTTCAACCTATATAGAAAAGCCAAAATTCATTAAGTACAGAGACGTTGAATACGTTATTCTGAAGGATGATGGGCAATTTCCCAACAACGAACGGCTTCCACTGATCGTATATAAAAATGCGGTTAAACGAAATGGTGAGGATGGCGTGTCCAACATAGAAGGTATGTTTCACAAAAATAGTTGGGGAAAATCATGGCGGAATGGGATATATACGATTCACCATTATCACAGTACAGCCCATGAGGTGCTGGGAGTGTATGGCGGAACCGCCACTGTCCAGCTTGGAGGAGAGAGAGGTATTGTATGTGATCTTATGTCAGGAGACGTGGTTGTTATTCCAGCCGGTGTTGCGCACAGAAATGTACGTTCTTCCAGGGATTTTCGCGTTGTTGGAGCTTATCCCGCAGGACAAATGTGGGACATGTGTTATGGAGAAAATGGAGAGAGGCCGCAAACCGATCAGAATATTGCCCATGTTCCCAATCCCTCCTCGGACCCTGTGT
>CAYFYU010000010.1:34317-64638 GCA_964347455.1 uncultured Spirochaetota bacterium
AATGAACCCTCTAGTCCTGAAAAATTATAAATGATAGATGGAAAATATAATGGCCACACTAGGCAGGGGTGAATTCACCTACGAGGCTTCTGGAAATAACTGGGGCAACCTTCCGCAAGGCTGGTTTTACAGGGAGGCGACAGCTGTTGATGTAGATTCCTCCGACAACGTTTACGTTTTCAACAGGGGAAATCACCCAATGATAGTGTTTGATAGTGAAGGTGATATCCTTCGCTCATGGGGTGAAGGCTTGTTCGTCAACCCCCACGGTGTAACTGTTGGTCCAGATAATACGATATGGTGTGTCGACAATGTCGAACATTCCATACGTCAGTTTACACCGGATGGAAAGCTGCTCTCTACCTTAGCCGTGCAAAATAACCCATCTCCAGTCATGAGCGGTAAACCGGTAAACGGACCCACCCGCGTTGCCATCGATCCTCGAAACGGTGATATACTTGTCGCCGACGGATACGGCAACGCACGTGTTCACCGCTACTCACCAGACGGAAAAAGGCTTCTCAACTCATGGGGAAAATCGGGAACAGAACCGGGACAGTTTAACATCGTTCATGATATCGCTGTTGATCCCGGAGGCTGGATATACATCGGTGATAGGGAAAATCGTCGAATACAGGTGTTTTCTTCTGATGGAAAGTTTGAAACCCAGTGGGTCAATTTTTCAAGAGCAGCGGCGGTTCATATATCGAGGGGAAAAGAACAGCTCGTCTATGTGGGAGAATACTTCGGAGGTACCAACGAGGGCTATCAAGAGGCTCTGCGTATTGGTCCAAGAATAAGCATTCTGGATACAAAAGGAGACCTCAAAGCCCGGCTCGGTGATAGCTCTTTTGGTGATGAGCCCGGACGTTTCTTTGCTCCCCATGCGATTGCCACTGACTCAAGGGGAGATATTTACGTTGCAGAGGTTTCCTATGCAGAATTTGGCAGGCACATGAACCCACCAAAGGAGCTTCGCTCCATGCAGAAGTTGGTCCGGATGCGCTCGAATTAGGGATCAACGTTTCGTCTATTTTAATTGACATGGGAGCAACCGTGACATACTATGAATAGCCTAAAATGTTCTATAACTAGGAGGAGGCTGCAAGTGAAAAAATGTGCCTTTGTGTTTGTACTTTTTTTTATCTTGGCCGGGTTTCCGCTCATCGGACAACAGGTTGCAGGTGATGCAAACTGGGGATTCAAATTTACAGTACCACCAGGCTGGGTGTATCAGCAGGGACCCGATGGTGCGATTCTTGGTCACAACACAATTGCCGGTATGATAATTGTGATGCCCCACATGGCGTCGAACTTTCAAGAGGTCACAACAGAGATGCATGCCGGCATTATGGAAGAGGGTGTGCAACTATACCCCGATGGAAATCTGCAGACCATTGGTAGCAGTATTGTTGCGGGTAGTTATCATGGGATGTTTAACGGTCAGCCTGTGAAGGCAAGGGTTCTTGGTACCTTTTCTCCACAGGGAGGGGGGGCCTATATCTTTGCCCTGGCTCTGCCGCATGAGTTTAGCAGCCAGCTCGCCGGAACCGCAGATGCTATTGCTCAGGGCATGCAGTATGAAAAGGTGGATACCTCTGGACTCATGGCACATTTATCCGGTAACTGGGTTAGTTATACCAGCAATACCGAGAGCTATATAACGCTCATGCCGAATGGGGAGTATTCAGACAGCTATGTGTCAAGTTACTCGGGAGAGTTTTCCGATGCATGGTCCGGAGAACAGACCGGATCATGGGGAATTGCGGGACAGGATGCGGAAAGGGGACGCTGGACCGTTCGCGGAAATAAAATGCAGGGTGTTATCTACATGAAAGCTGCCGATGGGACCGAATATGAGATAAGCTATCAAGTTCATGTTGAGAAAGGGCAGACCTACTGGAACGAATACCTGTTCAATGGAAATCTTTATTGGAAAAAACAATGAGTAGGCGTCGCTATTCAAGCGGTGCCCAGTTCAGAATTTTCCATGTTCCATTATCTTTCACGAGTGTGAAGGCGATATCTATCTTTTCTCCTTCGTCGATGATATAGCCTTCCACTGTTGCAATGCCGCTTTCAACGCTCGTGCTGTTGAATTTATACCGGGTGATTAATGTCGAGTCAACAAAATCGCCGAATTCGGTTTTATCATTTCTATGGGGACTGTCATACGAAAGGAGCGTGTATGCTCCTTCGTTGTCATGGGATTTCAGTTTTTCCACGAAGCTATTCGTCGTCTTTATCGTACCGCAGCCCGTCATAAAGATTAAAATTAGGGAAAACATTGTAATAAGAAATCTTTTCATTTAATACTCCTTAAGAGTAAATATATACTATCTCGTTATCTCAATCCAGAAGGAGATGATGTGTAGTATGACACACCGTGAGAGAGTGCTGACTGCATTAGAGCATCAAGAACCGGACCGGGTGCCAATCGATCTCGGATCGACCTGGGTTTCAACCATGGCCCAGAGCACACACGAGGCGTTGAAACAACATCTGGGACTGGAGGGGGGAGAGTCAGAAACGGCGATGCTGGTTTTGCAGACCGCCCGAGTAGACGAGCGGATTTTACGGAAGTTTGATACTGATTTCAGGCCACTGTACCCAGGAGTCCCGGTAGGCTGGAAACCAAAATACGAGGATCGGGATGGTTACACCTATTTCGAGGATGAGTGGGGTATCGGCTGGAGGATGCCGAAAGAGGGGGGATACTACTTCGATATGGTGAATCATCCCCTGCACGATGCGAACCTGGAAACTATAAAGCGCTATAGAGGTCCCGATGTTCATGATCCTGGTCGGATAGAAGGATTGGCTGATAGGGCGAAAAAACTCATGTCAGATACTGATTATGCGGTTTTCCCTGAGATCGGCGGGCCCGGGATGTTCGAAGGAGCATGGTTTTTGAGAGGCATGGAGCAGTTCATGGTGGATATGGTCTCCAATACCACACTCGCCGAGACACTTCTGGATAAAGTGCTCCAGATCATGGTCGGATTCTATGATGTCTATCTCGATGAGATCGGGGATGTAATTGATATCGTGCCGACAGGGGACGACCTCGGTGGGCAGCGTGGTCCTCTTATGCGACCGGAGCTCTACCGGGAACTGATCAAACCTCGACAGAAAGAGTTGATATCTTTTATAAAGAGTAAAACTAAGGCGAAGATCTTTTTTCACATTTGCGGAGATTTCACGCCATTTTTAGAGGATCTGATAGAGGTTGGAGTCGATATCGTCAACCCGGTTCAGCTCACCGCCCTCAGGATGGATTCAAAAACCCTTAAGGAACGCTGGGGTGATCGTGTGGTGTTCTGGGGAGGTGGGTGCGACACGCAGCGAGTTCTCCCCTTCGGAACAAAGCAGGAGGTTGTCCAAGAGGTACGACAACGCATCAGAGAGCTCGCTCCTGGAGGCGGTTTTGTTTTCAGCCAGGTTCATGATATTCAAGCCAATACCCCACCGCAGAATATCGTTGCGATGCTCGATGCTGCCCTCGAGTTTGGTAGATATCCAATAAAATAGATTATAATTTTTTTGTATTACGGACTATCTTGTGAAAAAATATAAAAGTTGAATTACGTTTATTCTAGAGGGATTGAAAATTTGTCGTCTACGAACTATCAGACGAAACCCTTTTTAAAGTGGGCAGGGGGTAAGACGCAGCTGCTGAAACAGATAGATTGTTACCTTCCCATTGAATTGAAAAATGGTCTTATAGATGAGTATTGTGAGCCGTTCATCGGAGGAGGTGCTCTATATTTTTACATTGTTGGTAGATATGCCATCCAAAAGGCCTATTTAAGTGATATAAATGAAGAGCTCATACTGACCTGTAAGGTCATTCAGAGGGATGTAGAATCCTTAATAGAGTGTTTGACCTTAATTTCAGAAAAATACATGAATCTCAGTTTGAAGAGCAGAAGAAATTATTTTCATGAAATAAGGACGGACTTTAACGCTCAGAGGTTAAAGGTTGACCATAAAAAGTACTCAGAGTATTGGGTTCAAAGGGCTTCACAGTTTATCTTTTTAAATAAAACTGCCTATAACGGGCTTTTCAGGGTAAATAGTAGCGGTGAGTTCAATGTTCCTTTTGGACGGTATCAAAATCCTCGGATACTCGATGAAAGAAATTTAAGAAATGTTTCAAAGGCATTCAGTAGAGCAGATATAAACACGGCCGATTTCTCAGAATTGCAACCGAAACATCCCGAAAGCTCTTTCGTTTATCTTGATCCGCCCTATCGACCGATCAGTAAAACCGCAAATTTCACGTCCTATAACAGAGCTCGATTCACCGACAAGGAGCAGGTTCGACTGGCAAAATACTTCGAGGAGCTGGACTTACTGGGATGTAAATTGATGCTGAGTAATTCGGATCCAAAAAGCGAAAACCAGGATGATCTTTTCTTTGAGAGATTATACAAGGGTTACACAATGTGCAGGGTACGTGCCAGCAGGATGATAAATCGTGATGCCTCCAAGAGAAACCCTATAAGTGAGCTGTTGGTTTTAAACTACAAGCCCGGTGGCTGATTCCGCAGGGCTTCCCTCCCAATATCAAAGCAAATAAGTTCGGCAGTGAGGTGAATACATTTTACACTTCCTCGATCTGGAGGTCAAATACCCGTGTCATGCTGTCTAATTCTGTACCTCTGTGTCCGGTCATCAAAAGTATATGATGGGAGTAGAGTTTATCCACGAGCCTGTGCCCATTGGGAACACGTATCACAGCACCGTTTCGGCAATCGGAACCCGGATACTGAGCATAGTCCACCAGGCTCCCCTCAACAACGAGTAATTTACTCATCGTTGGATCAAGTTTTGCCATGGTAAGATCACCCGTTGGAAGACGTGCGTCAATTGCCGTAGCATTGTCATCAACAATGGCGAGAACCTTGGGCCGAAGCTGCCACACGGTTGAAAACGATTCTGGCAGAACGCCGAGGTATCCACAATGGGCGATCAATGCATGATTCTCAGGTTCATCGATCTCGGGAAACGATTCTATCCTTTCGTGCTTCAGGGCTGCCATTCCCATGAGAAAGGGGTATATATTGCTCATCATAATCGGTACCCTAAGGGAACGGTGGATGAGATATTTTGTCAACAGCGTCATGGTATCAGCTTCACAGGCCCAGAGAATACCCATTTCTTCAAAGAGCATGTTCCATGCAAGGCAGGGAGTTGTATCGGAGTAGAAAGATTCGTTCAGGCAATTTATACCGACCCCTCGAATGTTTTCATCTTTTTCAATTTCCCGCTTTACCAGAAGATAGATTTTAATCGCGCTCTTGAGTGCTCTGTCCGAAACGCTTTCAGTTTTCAAATTCCATTTCTTCCAGACCTCCTCCGCCTCCCGATCAGGAATTTGCTTGGCCTGTGCACCGAATTGTTTGAAGCTTTTTTTTAGCAGGGTAATTCCGAACTTCTTCTTCATGAGATCAGTGCACCGCTGTTCCCACCAGTAGAAGCGCTTGAATATGTCTGCCTGCATACCTTCACCGGGATTATCCTGAAAGACGAGAAACTTCGTCTGCCCCATTTCCCTCTTTACCCCCAAGGTCCTGCAGATTTTTTTTGTCAATTCAATGTTTGTGGGAGCAAAGGTCTTGCACCCTTCGGACTTAAGATAGGAAACAATTTCCCAGTCCCACATGGCAACGGTTCCAAATTCAGATGTAATTGCAAGTAGCGGCAAACCAATCTTCTTCAGAGCATCTATCCTCCTATAGGCTTCACCAACGAGCTGCGGAAAGATTACCGCTTCAGCCTCTGGAATTTGCGTGCCCAGTGCAACCGGTTCGAGGAGTTCCGCTTCTTCGGCAAGCAGCCTTTTCAATGTATTTAACTGCTCGTTAAATTCTTCCCTATTGGCCGATTTAAAGTAGACTGGTACCAGACGTGGTTTCATCACTTTACCCCTATAGTGGTTTATTTCAACATTATACAGGGTGCGCATAGAATATGAAATTTTTTCTTAATGGGAAATGCTCGTAATCGGTTACAATAGAGGTAACGATATCAGTTGGGATGTCGATCAGGAGTAGTTCTGTGGAAAATGGTCGATAACTGAACATCTGGAGTAATTAAGACCCTCGAATGAAGGGAGGTTTGATGATGGTCACCTGGGATTTTGAAGCAGGAGGCGATGAGTTTGTGGTGAGGAATCCCCATACGCAGAGGCCATGGATAAATTACTTGACTAATGGAAACTATTTTGCCCTCACGAGTCAGACCGGTGGCGGGTTCAGCTTTTTTCTCGATCCGTTTCACCATGCAATAACCCGCCGTGAGCAGGACCTGCTCCTTAATGATCGGCCGGGAAGATTTGTATTTGTTCAGGATCTCGAGGATGGCTGTTACTGGAATATTGGAGGAAATCCGAGCACAACACCCCTGGATGACTTCAAATGTCGGCATGGATTCGGCATCACCGGTATAGAATCCAGTTGTAGGGCAATAGGATCCAAACAGGAAATGTTAGTTCTTCAGGATTCGGATGCTGAGGTATGGTTTCTCCGTTTAGAAAATAAGGGAAATAAATCACGGAAGCTTCGTGTATTTGCCTATGTAGAATGGCTACTGGGAACAGCAGCGGTTGATCCCGTTGCTCGAGCCTTCGATTCATTTTTCAAACATGTAAGGATCGAAGGGGGGATAATCGTTGGCAGAAAGCTCAAATGGGGACTTCGTGGTCAGCGAGAGAACAGACCGTGGGACTATGAAGCATTTGTAACCGCAACACGACCACCAGATCGAATATGGCTCGACCGATTGGAGTTTATTGGACCGTACAGAGATATATCAAGACCCGTAGCAGTTGAGGATCCGAAACGCGAACCCAAACATCACAGAGAAATCTGGGGAACCGATGTAACCGGTACCCAGGAGTGGCACATTGAGCTTGACACTGGCGAAATTGTCCAGTGGGAGGTTCTTGTGGGACTTGGTCTTCAGGGTAAGACGGTACAATCGGCCCGCTTATGGTCTGATTCGAAGAAGCTCGAGGAACAGAGGAAAAAAGTAAAAGAGCTCTGGTACAACCGGGTTCATAAAATTGGTGTTGAAACACCAGATGGCGAGATCAATCGACTTACCAGCAGCTGGACCCCTTACCAGATTATCGTCAAATCCTATTTATCATCTGCCCCCTCATATTACCACGCATCTGACGGAAGTCCGGGCTTTCGGGATGCAATGCAGGATGCCTTTGGGCTCTGTATGCTCGAACCCCAGCGCGCACGGGAACTCATACTGCGGCTTGTCTCCTTTCAATACAGGGATGGATGCACAAGCCACCGTGCTCCCCGAGTTCCCCTTTTGCCAGAGCGCACAGAGAAATCGGATCTTCCCCTGTGGATCTCCCTTGCGATGCTTCAGTACGTACGGGAAACTGGTGATGTTTCAATTATAGAAGAGGAGGTCCCCTTTGTAGATGGTCCTTCGGCACCAATGATAGAGCATATCCGGGCAGGGCTTGAGCGTTCCATGGGTGACATCGGACCTCGGGGTCTCCCGCTCATGCATTATGGAGATTGGAATGACGCTCTTGATGGTCTGGGGGATAAGGGACGGGGTGAATCGGTTTTCCTCGGACAGTTTCTTGCCTTTGCTCTGAAAAACTCAGCCAGTTTGGCCGAGCTTATCGGAGAAAGAGAGCTATCCCGATACTGGCTTAAAAAGGCCGAAGACCTCAGCAAGATAATCAACGACCACTGCTGGGATGGAGATCGTTTTGTGCGCGCCTTCCACGATGATGGTACCGTCATCGGCTGCCGTGAGAACAGCGAGGGAAGCGTCTATCTAACTCCTCAGGTTTGGGCAGTCATAGCTGAGCTTGCTCCCCGGGAACGGCAGGAGATCTGCATGAATACCGTGGAGAGGGAGCTCGATACACCCTATGGAATACGTTGTTTAGCAGCCCCCTATTCGAAGTATGATCCCCACGTGGGACTCATCTCATGTTTTCCACAGGGTGTGAAGGAAAACGGTGCAATCTTCTCACATGCCATGGCATTCTGCATTGTTGCAGAACTCATGCTGGGACGTGCCGATATGGCATGGGAGATTCTGTGCAAGGCAAATCCAATAAAGCGAGCGAGAGACTATCCGGATTACAGTGTGGAGCCATACGTGTACTCGCAGTTTGTAGCCGGTCCTGAAACGAACCTCAGCGGACAGGGGTTTCACCACTGGTTGACCAGCACCTGTAGCTGGATGCAGTATGCAGTGGTCAACTGGATGCTCGGCGTAAGGGCGGAAATAGACGGGCTGACAATCGATCCCTGTATTCCTTCCCACTGGAAGGAGTTCAAAGTTACAAGACCATTTAGGGGGAGAACGGTTGATATTATGGTGGCGAATCCAATCGGAGTAAGCTCTGGGATAGAGGAGATACGTATAGACGGAAAGATATATAAAGGGAACAGGATTACATCTATTGAAAAAGAAAGCATCAGTGTCAAGGTAGTTTTGGGGTGATTCTCAATCTCGTAATTATGGGAAGAAAAACACGGTACCTATATTTGTCTTGACTCACAAAACTTCCAAATTATTGTGATCCTAAAAAAAGGTCTCATGAACGTAACTATATTTTTGTTGTCCATTCTGTTCTCTATTTTTTATTTGAAATTTTTAGTAAAAGCAGTAACATATGAACTTGTGATTCTTTCCTTTATTCAACGGTTCGGTGAACCGAGGAACATAATCCAGAGGAGGTGTCCATATGAAAGTGTTTGTTACGTTGAGCAGAGTTGTCTTTTCGATCCTGCTCCTCTCACTCTTTGTCGGACCTATGGTATATGCAGGCGGTGAAAAGGAGGAAGAGGAGATTGTCCTGAAGTTCTGGTCCATGCAGCAGTCCGATCGACGCGTGCAAGACAACCAGAACTCTGTCATTCAGGCCTTCCAGGAGATGAACCCGAATGTGAGGGTTGAGCTCGAGGTCACACCCTACGCGGGATACCGGGACAAGGTACTGGTTGCAGCAAAGGGTGGAAACCCACCTGACATCTGCGTGGTGGATCAGATCTGGAACTCCGAGTTTGCCGCCGCAGGGCTTATTATCCCTATCGACGATTACCTGAAAGATTCACCCTTAAAGGCCGACCAGTTTTTCGAAGGTGCCTGGGATTCAGTGATGTGGAAAAATCAGGTGTGGGGTATTCCCATGGATGTCGGCGTGTGGGAGCAGCTTTTCTATAACGAGGACCTGTTCAACCAAGCAGGAGTGTCGGTACCAGAGACCTGGGACGAATGGCTCGAGGTAGGCCGGAAGCTGACAAAGGATACAGACGGTGATGGTGAAGTCGATCAGTGGGGCCTGTACCTGCTTGGAGCCAAGAATGAGGTTATCACTGTGTTCATGAACTCTCTTATATTCTCCAACGGTGGGAAGATAGTAAGCGACGATGGGACACGGGGTATGCTCGATTCTCCAGAGGTCATCGAAGCCCTCGAGTTCTACAAGGCGCTCATGGAAATTGCACCACCCGGGGTTCCCAGTGCAGACCAGGTTCCATCATCCGACTATTTCGCCCGAGGCATTGTGGCCATGGAAACGATCGGCGAGTGGGAGCAGGAGACGGTCATGAATAGGGCGCCAGATTTAAACTGGAAGATCGCAGTACCTCCTGTTCCGAAAAAGGGCATGACCTTCCACGGGTGCTTCGGCGGATGGAGCTTTGTTATCTTTAAAGGGAGCAAACATCAGGACGCTGCATGGGACTTCATCCAGTTTGCATCCAGTGAGGAAAACAACCTCAAGATGGCGGCCCTCACGCCTGCGAATCTCAACGCTGCTGACAAGTACCTTCGGGAGTTCAAGAGGCAGCCCGAGATCGTGTTCGAGACACTTTTCAACGCGAAGCCGCGGCCCATATCGCCTATCTATCCCCAGATATCCGAGATTCAGCAGGACATGCTGCATGAGATCTTTCTCGGCAAAGATGTCGCACAGGCTGCAAGAGATGCGAACGACAGACTTAACGCCCTTATTGCTGGTGAGTGAGAATTATTTTGACACGTTAGCTGTGGCATGGGTAACCGTGCCACAGTTTCATACGAGCTTGCTATTACGGGCGCGCATGGAGGAGGATAAAAGGGTGCCTCTTCCTCTTGTCTGACAATTGAAGGAATCATGGAGAAAGATGGAACTGAGCAGCCTGAAGAGGGACAACAGAACAGCGCTGTACTTCATTCTTCCAACCATGGTGCTGATATGCGGGCTCGTCTTTTTTCCCATTGGAAAGGCATTCTACGACGGACTCTATAAGAGCACCCTTGTCCTCGAAAAACCCCAGTTTGTCGGATTCGGTAATTACATAAAAATTTTGAAATCTGACATATTCTGGCAAGTGCTTTGGCACTCGGTTGTCTGGACCGTGGTGGTCATCCTCTTCCAGTTTCTAATCGGTTTGGGCGCAGCGCTCCTCCTGAACAGGCCTTTTCCGGGTAGAAACGTTATAAGGGGCATCATCATACTACCGTGGATTATTCCGGGCGTCATTGCGGGGTATCTCTGGATACTGCTCTATGACCCGCAGCTCGGTATGATCAACCGTATACTATTCGATGCAAAACTGATCAGGAGTTATGTGACCTGGCTTGCAGATAAGCGGCTCGCACTGTTTTCGGTCATATTCGTTGCCATATGGAAAGGTTTTCCTTTTTCCGCCCTTATGTATATGGCAGCGCTGCAGGGCGTGAATCAAGAACTTGTCGACGCAGCCACAATCGACGGTGCAGGCAGGTGGGGGCAGTTCCTCTACGTAGTACTACCCGCTATATCACCGGTCATACGGATAACATTGCTTTTGACCGCGATCTGGACCTTCAACTACTTCGAGATCATCTACGTTATGACCACGGGAGGACCGGGCAACTCCACCCATATCTTTCCCACCTATATATACAACGTGGGTTTCACACAGTTCAGGTTCGGACTTGCAGCATCATATGCGCTCATTACGTTCGTTATGCTTCTCGTGTTCAGTCTCAGGTATATGCGGGAGCTCGACCGGCGGGAATTGCTCGACTAAGGGGATGCAGGAATGAGGAAACGCAATACAATGACCATAGTACGATTCATACTAATCGGGATTCTGCTCTTCTTCGTGCTCTTCCCCTTCTTCTACATGGTGTCCACAGCGTTCAAGACTGAGCCGGAACAGTTTCTCTCTCCTCCTATCTATCTACCAAGGGAGCCGACCCTGAGCAATTTCAAACAGGCGCTGGAACCAAAGTTCATACGGTACTTCCTGAACAGCTTTATCGTCACCGTATCCACAACGGTCATCGTAATTGCGGTCTCTCTATTCTCCTCCTATGCCTTTTCGAGACTTCGCTTTAGAGGTCGCAAGTTCCTGCTCAAGGTTATCATTCTCACACAGCTCTTTCCCCTGATCGTGATCATCATACCCATCTACACGATCTTTACAAGGCTCCATCTCATAAATACCCACGTCTCACTGGTCATTGCCTATTTAACCTTTACCGTACCGGTGGGTGTGTGGATACTTCGCGGATTCTTCAAAGGAATCCCCTACAACCTGGAAGAAGCGGCCATGGTGGACGGCTGCACGCGCCTGCGTGCGTTTCTGAGGATTGTACTGCCCCTGGCGCGGCCCGGTATCAGTGCAACTGCCGTCTATATATTTATTGTGACCTGGCAGGAGTTTATGTTTGCCCTTACATTCATGTCAGGTCAGAAGATGAGAACCTTACCCGTTGGTATTCTTGATTTCGTACGTCAGTACGGGATTAACTGGGGTGGGCTCATGGCGGCCTCGACCCTCATAACCATCCCAGTCTTCATTCTCTTTCTGATCTTACAGCGGCAGTTTATATCAGGGTTGACGCAGGGCTCGATAAAGGGCTGAGAATATCAAAAATATATGAAGAGCTGAAATTCGATTGAGGGATTGACGATAATGTATTAAAGGATGCTTTGTACAAACATTAAACCCGTACAACCTTATAAACATTGTAAAATGTGATATATTTATAAATATAGTATAAATTGACAAGGAGAAATCTTTGAGAGCTCAAAGGTGGATTCTGAGCTTTATTATCATTGTCGTGTTTGTTGCAACTACCTCGTGCAACATAATTTATGAGGAGGAAGCTGCAGGCCCGGACGCAAACATTGGGAGCGAAAACGTTTTACAGGTCGCAGAGGTTTTTAAGGACGCCGAGGGTGACACCTTTGGGATTGATCTTGTACAGCATGACATTCTCTCAGTTGAGATCACAACCGGCTCTCTTATGATGACAGTAATATTCAAAGGCATTATTAGTCCACCTTCTCCTGGTATGAGCTCGGATGCAATTGTTGGCTATATAGAACTTGACACTGATCAGAACGGAATGACGGGGATGACTCCGATTATGGACTTTTATGGTGGACCAAGTGGATTGGGAATTGAGTTTAGTTTACGCTTGTTTGAGTACGATGCCTCATTCCGCGTGCTGCCGGTGTATGATGATTCAGGTAACCTCGCAGGTTACGTGTCTATAGAATTTACAGAAAACTCATTTTCGCTCAAGATACCCCTGAGCGTTATTGGGAACGATGACGGCAATGTCGATATAGGGATTATTTTAGGAACATGGCTTGAACCAACCGATATAGTCGGACCATTTACCTATAAACCGATGGGATAGCAGAAATTTTAAACATGATTAAATGGCTGATCATTTCTGTATTAATCTCAGTACTTGCAGCAGGCTGTTTTAATCGAGACTCTCTTTATGAACTGGCAGCCATAGAGCCAGCTGAACCACTTGAAGCTCCCGTAATAATTGCGACTGACCCCGGACCAGACCAGACTGAAATTCCAGAAAATACACTCGTTGCTATTCTGTTCTCATTGCCCATGGATCAATCGTCATTGGAGAACGCGTTCCGTTTCAGCTACGGTGGTCGAGAGTATTTCATTTCAGATGGGAATTCTCTCTGGTCATACAATGATCGTCTCTTCATCTTCAGACAGTTTGCATTTATACCCATCGATGAACGGGTGAGTGTAACTGTTGATTCAACCGCTCAAACAGGTACCCATAATTATCTGAATAGCACATACGATTGGAGCTTTACCGTTACAACAACTGCTTTCTTTGGAAGCCCGGTCGTTTTGAATTATCAGCCCCTATACGATGAAATAGCACCGGTAGATACAAACCCAAAGATTGAATTTGACAGAGACATGCTTCGTAGTAGTGTAGTATCATCATTTCTTCTCGCATCGGATGACTTTCAGGATATTAGAACTGTGGATGATGGTAACTTTTTATGGTCAAATAAAGAGGTAACCTTCCAACCTTACGAACCCCTCGAGTATAACAAATATTACACGATGTCATTGAACGGCAACGGTGTTGTATGCCGCGACCTGTCTGGAAACGAGCTATTCGCATTCGAAACGAAGTTTTACACAGAGACTGAATGAGCATCGATGTATGCTGTCTCGAGAAAAAGTGTGAGTGATATGCCAGCTGTTTTGATAGTAGAGGATTCGATAGATGAGCAATAAACAAACCCTGAGAATACTCGCGGTGAAGCATGCCTGGTTTGATGCAACCACCTGCATTATTCCGGAGGTTGAAAGAGAAACCGGGCTTAAGGTGACTATCGATTACATATATGACGAGTGGGAGATGTACCGTCGGTCAAAGGAGAGTATAACCTCCGAGCACAGCGACTATGACCTGTTTATGGTAGACTCAATCTGGGTGTTTGAATACGAAAAACTGGGGATACTCGAGTGTTTGGATGAATACGTTGCTGAAGATAATCTTCCTACTGATTATGATTTCGAGGATCTGATCTCTCCCTATGTGGAACACTTCTGCAGGGTAAAGGGCCGGTTGTACTGTCTACCTCTTGCAGGACACACAAACTTCCTCGCCTATCGCAGTGACCTGCTAGAGGGAAAAAAGCTCGAGGTGCCCCGCGACCAGGAGGGCTTGCTCAAATGTGCCCGGGTTCTCCATTCTGGAGATATAAGTGGTATAACCCTTCGGGGTAAAGGATTCGAGCTTGCATATACCTTCATGCTCTTTCTCTATCCCAACGGAGGGAAAGTCCTCGATGATACCTGCAGACCATGCCTGGACAGTACGGTAGCCCTGGATACACTGCGGTACCTCAAAGAGTTATGGAGGTACACACCAGGTGCAATTCTCAATTACTCATTTCCCGATATGGCGGCTGATTTCATGGAGGGTAGGGCGGCTCTCTATAATGACGCGAGTGTAGGAGCCATACTTAGCTATAATTGTCCCATAAAGAATAATATTGGGTATGCTCTTCCGCCTGCAGGTAAAGAAATTAAAACGAGTGTGGCCGGTTGGGGATTGGGAATTCCCAAGGCATCCAAACACAAGCAGGAAGCCTTCTCATACCTCCTTGCCGCAACCGGGAAGAGGTATGCACATAAAATTTTTCTACGGGGCCGTGATCCTATACGATATTCAACTCTTAAAGATATCAAATTGAGAAGAGAGTATCCCTTTCTCGAGACCGTGGAGGAATGTCTGCAACATTCGAGCCCGTGGTTCAGACCCCCTGTTCCTGAACTGGCCGGTGTTCTTTCAATGCTTGGTGACAGTATCTCGAAGGTTTTAAGGGGTGAGTATGAAGCTGCACAGGGATTGCGTGAAGCTCAGGGTAAAATAAAGGAGTATTTAACAGAAGCTGGTTTTTGAGTGTGAGTGCACACTTTTTATTGATCAGGTAAAATCGATAAGATAACCTGGCACAACGGGCCATCAAACTGGAAAAGAGAGGAAAACGGTTTGATCGTTATATCTGAGCATCAAACCGATTTCTGGTGTAAAACCCATAATGGTGAAACCAGTGACCAGTCCCCGTACTTTGTACCACTTCCAGAGGTACCCCAATGAGCTGTGTGGTCGTTTATGATTGTATTCTCGATCCCACCCCCCCCACAAGCACTTTATGTCAAAAACGATTTTATTTTTCTGGTTTTCACCGATTTATTTTTTCCGCTTTTAATGTTATTCAAAATCCACTACTCCAATCTTTAGCCTATCCTTCATCCGGTACGAATCACCTTTGAGATTGACGACATGAGCATGATGAAGCAGCCTATCAAGTGTAGAAGTGGCAACTGCATCATCACTCATCATTTCTTCCCCCATCAATCGCAGGGGCATTCCCTGCTGTACTCATCAAGTAGCGTGATCATCCTGAATGCTCGCCCATACCTCGTGCGCTCATGCACAGAGTCATAGCTCCACACTTGATTCGTATGCTCAGGACGAAGCCGAACACATGACCCATCGTTAAGCCACAACCGCCCTCGTTTCTGCTGCCGTTGAGAAACCTTCTGCCCCTCCTGCCTCCACAGCCGCTCAATACCCTTGACATTTACACACCCCACCCTTCATTGCGTATCAGTGCAGTAATACGTCTGTGCCCGTACCGCCCATACTGCAACGCGAGTTCCTCGCTGCTCCCACCACCGTGCATACCAGGCGTTCTGAGACCGACAACGCTTCGCAGCTATGTGAAACGATGCGTCGCAGTTTCGCCTGCTCTACCTGTATCCCCCCGTACTCTTTGCGCCAACTGTAGTGGGTCTGCTCACTGACACCGATCTTATGGGCAGCTTCCACCCCAGTCATCCCCTCGGCAATAAAAACTTCAGCTTCTGGGGAGTAGCCTGATAATCTGCGCTGGTAAGTATCTTTTTCGGGCCGTCAACCTGCCTCCTCCTGAAGATTTTCCTTCCTGCTCCTAACATAACATCTGGACCAGTTTTTGGGGGCAGTTCAATCTAATAGTAAATATATAATTTTAGTAACATCAACTACTTTTCTAACTCACGGTTGTAAATTAAATTCTAACTTACTATAACGAAAAACTTTTATAAAAAAATAGGGAACGGCAGATGATTATACAAATATACGAGAGGAAAAAAAATGGATGTACAGCAGATCGGCGCTGAGGTAGAGCGTGAAAGTACTCTCCTCAATGCACTGAAAAGAGAAATTGCAAAGGTTATCGTCGGGCAGGAGTATCTTATCGACAGACTGCTCATCGGACTGCTCTGCAACGGACATGTGCTCGTGGAAGGAGTACCTGGACTCGCTAAAACCCTATCCATCACTACTTTGGCAAAAACTATTCAGGTCTCATTTCATCGACTCCAGTTTACTCCTGACCTCCTCCCTGCGGACATAACGGGTACTCTGATCTTTAATCAAAAAACTGGGGAGTTTACTGCTAAAAAAGGACCTATATTCTCAAATATCATTCTCGCCGATGAGATAAACCGGGCTCCGGCAAAAGTCCAAAGTGCCTTATTGGAAGCTATGCAGGAGAGGCAGGTTACCATTGGTGATGCAACGCATCCACTGGATGACCCCTTCATGGTGCTTGCCACTCAGAATCCCATCGAGCATGAAGGAACCTACCCGCTTCCAGAAGCTCAAACTGACCGCTTCATGCTCAAACTTGCGATCACCTACCCGAACATGGAGCAGGAGCTCAGGATACTCAGGCGCATGGCCAGGAACAAGCTCGAATTGAACGTTGATCCAGTCCTCGTTCCTTCGGACATAGTAAGCTTCAGGAAGCTGGTGGATGAAATTTATATAGATGAGAAGATAGAGGAGTACATCGTCCGACTGGTAGATGCCACCCGAAATCCAGAAATCTACAACCTTCCTATTGGTGAACTTATACAATACGGTGCATCACCCAGGGCGTCGATCTACCTGACCCTGAGTTCAAAGGCACACGCCCTCCTGCAGGGCAGGGGATATGTTACCCCTCACGACGTGAAAAGTGTGGGGATGGATGTCCTACGTCACCGCATCATAGTGAGTTACGAGGCTGAAGCTGAGGAGAAAACTCCAGAGGATCTTATTAAAAATATCTTCGACACTGTGGAAGTGCCATGATAAGCAGCGAGCTCTCAAAAAAGATCAGGCTCATCAAGATCACCACAAGAAAAGCGGTCACCGCCACCTTTGCAGGCGAGTATGCCAGCGTGTTCAAGGGGCGCGGCATTGAGTTTGATGAGGTACGGGAATATCATATCGGAGATGATATCAGGACTATCGAATGGAACGTGACCGCCCGAACAGGTAAGCTCCATACAAAGCGTTTCCTCGAGGAGCGCGAGCTAACTGTACTGTTCCTGGTTGACATTTCGGGTTCAGAGACCTTTGGAAGTGGTTCTCGCGCTAAAAACGAGATCGCAGCAGAGATCAGTGCACTTCTTGCCCTCTCTGCAATCAAGAACAACGATCGAGTGGGACTCGTCCTGTTTACAAAAGGTGTTGAGAAGTACATCCCACCGAAAAAGGGAATAACCCATCTTTTGCGTCTCGTTAGAGAGCTTCTCGCCCATGTCCCTCAGAACGAGGAGACGAGTATTGCGGGGGTCCTGGACTTTGTAGGAAAGGTGCTCCATAAACGAGCCGTCTTGTTTTTAATATCAGATTTTCTGGACCAGGGATACGAGCAGAAGATGAAGGCGCTCGCCAGGCGCCATGACCTGATTGCTATTCGGGTTACCGATCCACGGGAAGGACTACTCCCGGAAGTGGGTCTTCTTGAGCTTGAGGATGCGGAATCTGGTGAGCAGGTTGTCCTGGACACAGGAAACAGGAATGTACGCAGAACCTACGAACAGTGGTGGCATGAACGCTCTTCACGCATAGACAAGACCCTCATTTCGGCAGGTGTTGACAGAATATGTATACATGCCGGTGAGGATTATATGAAACCGATCGTTCGTTTTTTTCTCGCACGGGAGAGGCGTTTCAGATGAGAAAAAAAACGTTTGTCTCAGTAGCCATTATCATCATGTTTTCCTACCCAGTGGGTCTGATGGGAGCAGGCATTTCCGAGGAGGTCGAGACACCAGGGCAGGAGCATTTTCAGATCGCCTGGGTGTACGGTTTCGGCTCACCGGTGGAGTTTACAGTGAAAGCCTCCAGGGGAAAGATTAGCATGGCCGGAAGTGTGAATTTTATTCTCGAGGCTCGTTTTCCCGTGGGGTGGAAGGTTTCCTTTCCAGAAATGAAAGAAATCGTGGGTGGTCTCCTCGTTCGAGATGTGAGGGACACCTCCCCTGGGCTTGATCACAGCGGTAACATGGTCATGGCCAGAGAGTACCTGCTGGAGCCCCTATCCCCTGGTCTGCATATTATTCCTCCGGTGGAACTCCTGGTTGCTGAGACCTATGGAGAATATGCCTTTACACTTACGAGCGATGTTGTACCTATCTTTGTCACCTCGCTGCTTGCTGAAGGGCCTTCAGAGCCACAGCTATTGGATATGACCATACTCGCCGATCCGGTCAGCCGGTTACGGTTATTTGCAGTGCTTTCCGCAGCACTTTCAGCGTGTGCTGTGGGACTGTTTTTTTTGAGAAGGAGACAAACTCATCCAGACGTAACTGGAGAGCAGGCTTACATTGATGCGGCACTGGGGGAGCTCGATTCTCTTCTCTCGGAAGGGCTCATTGAGAGGGGGGAGTATCGGCTGTTCTACTCCCGGCTCTGCGCCTTCCTTAGGAATTATATAGCTAGCCGATTTACGATACGGGCGAACGAAATGACCACCGAAGAGCTGCTTTCTTGTATTGTTGAGCAGGAAAGGTTTGGCGAATACCGGGATATGCTTTTGGATTTCCTCAAGGCATGTGATCTGGCCAAGTTTTCACGAAATGCTCCAACTTCTCAGATGGTACGAAAAAATGCAGACCGGTTGAGAGAGCTTATCCAAGCCACCGGTACAACCACAAATCTCAAATTCCTGGAGTCTGAAAAGGCATGAGATTTCACGATCCAGTTTTCCTCATTCTTTTGCTCGCCGTACCAGTGCTGCTCTATTTCAGTTTCAACAACAAACGAAAGAATCCTGCAATACGATTTTCCTCTATCACACCTGTTCTTTCGGTGAAATCTTCTCCTAGACAGCGGCTTGCCCCGGTTCCGCTTTTTCTCCGAATCACTGCAGTTGTGCTCATGATCCTCTCTCTGGCCAGACCGCAGAGCGGAAGGGATCCGATTATGAAGGTGAGTGAAGGAGTAGCAATTGAAATGGTCATCGACCGATCCGGCAGTATGAGCACCAATATGGACTTTCGGGGAGAACAGCGGAGCAGGTTTGAAGTGGTAAAAGAGGTGTTTAATGAGTTTGTCACAGGTTATGAAAAACATCTTGAAGGTAGGGAGAATGATCTGATCGGTGTGGTGACCTTTGCCCGCTACTCCGATACGATCAGCCCCCTCACCCTTTCGCATGACACGGTTGTCAGCTTGCTCGAGGAAACCGAAATCGTAAGCCAGGTCTCCCAAGATGGAACCGCCATCGGTGAGGCCGTTGCCCTCGCCGCTGCGAGGCTCAAGACCGCAGAAGAGGAGATCAAATTCTCAGACAAGGATGAGAAGTATCAGATAAAGAGCAAGGTAATCATCCTTCTCACCGATGGTGAAAACAATGCGGGTGAGCGTACTCCGGAGCAGGCAACCGAGCTTGCCAGGGAGTGGGGCATCAAAATCTATACCATAGGTATAGGTACAAATAAAAGCGGCAGTTCGTACGGAGGCCTGTCATCTTCACGCTTTCCCATTCTGCAGAGTATGGCCGAGCACACGGGAGGTATCTTTCGACCGGTCTACGATGAAAAAAGCCTCTGGGCGGTGTACGAGGAGATCGATACCTTGGAGAAAAGCGATTTTCAGTCTCTGCAGTACCTCACCTATCGCGAGCTGTTTCTTCCCTTTGCACTGGGAGCGCTAATCCTGCTCGTATTAGAAATGGTCCTTTTCGGTTCTCTGTTGAGGAGGCTGCCATGAACATCATCCATTTCTCCAATCCCCGTCTCTTTCACCTCCTGTGGAGTGTGCCTTTCCTTGGAATTCTCCTCTACCTCTTATGGAAGAGGGGGGAAGGGGCGCTGAAACGCTTTACTCGGCTTGATAGGAGACTCTCCTCGGTTGATCGGCAAAAGCGGCTCCTGAAGAAAGCCTTGCTTTTGGGAGCTCTTATCTTCCTGATAATGGGTCTGACCCGTCCTGGGTGGAATCCCGGGCCTGTAACCGTAAGCCAGAGAGGCAGAGACGTGGTCTTTGTGGTAGATGTTTCGAAAAGCATGCTTGCTGAAGATCTCATTCCCAACAGGCTTGAGCGTGCCAAGCTTGCCATTATGGATACCATAGAGATAATCGAGGGAGATCGGGTTGCTCTGATAGCGTTTGCGGGTTATGCAACGGTGATATGCCCCCTTACCCAGGACTACCACTTCTTCAGGTGGGCCGTTGAGAGCCTCTCACCTGAAAACGTTAACCTGGGAGGCACCATGATTGGCGACGCCATACGAAAGGTGACCCAGGATATATTTGATCCGCTTGAGAAAAACTTCAAGGATATCATTCTCATCACCGATGGGGAGGACCACGAAAGCTACCCTCTGGAGGCTGCCGGTGCTGCGGGTGAACAGGGGATACGGCTCATAGTTATCGGTCTGGGTGATGACAGGCAGGGACAGAGGATACCGCTCAGAGACGAGGAGGGTAACACATCCTTTCTCATGTACCAGGGGCGGGAGGTGTTGACAGGGTTGCACCCGGAAATCCTCAGAGAAATGGCTGACTCAACGCCAGGGGGAAGGTATCTTCACGTGGCCACCGGTTCTTTCGACCTCGGATCCATATACAGGAGCCTTGTTCTCAGTGAGGCAAAGCGGGAAATCCAGGTTGTAGAAGCTGTAAGGTATCAAGAAAAGTTCCAGTTCTTCATTGCAGCTGCCCTAATCCTCCTGCTGGTTGAGCTGTTTCTGGGAGAACGGAAACAGGGAAAATGGAGGGCGAATGATGAAGCTTAGATACGCTCACCGGCCTGAGCGGTGTAGGGTTGTTTTTTTGTTTACCATTGTTATGCTTTGTACGGTGTTTATGGGGAGCTGGCCTGCACCTGCAGCCAGCATATCAGCCCTGATCAATCGGGGGAACAGGGCATTTCAGAAGGGAGACTTCGAAAAAGCTTTTCAGTACTATACACAGGCCGAAGAAAGCGACCCCCTTTCTCCTCTCCCTTTCTACAGTCAGGGTAATGTACTCTATATGCAGGGGAATTACCACGAAGCTCTTGAGGCTTTTCAGAAGGTAAGCCCCGATAACGGAGAGCTGGCCGTCCTTGCAACATACAATCAGGGAAACAGTCTTGCCAGAATCGGAGAGCTCGAGGAGAAGGCCAATCCCTCCGAGGCCATTGAATACTACTGGAAAAGTATCGGGGCATACCGACGAACATTGTCACTTGATCCGGAATTCTGGGATGCCTCTTACAACATTGAGGTCGTGAAGTACCGGATTAAATCTCTGCTCGATAAGATGATGCAATCGGGTATGCAGGAGGGTACAAATGCATCGCCGCAGCGCGAAGCGAGAGGATCGGATGGTGAAGATGCCTCTCGAACAGAAAGAGATTCTCAGGACAGCATACCCTATCAGCCATCTTTCGATGAACCTGAACCCAGGGACGAGACAGCTCAGGAGATTTTAAACGAAGAGAGCCAGCGCCGCGCCGAACAGAATCCAGCTCAGGGAGTACAATCAAATGCAATCAAGGATTGGTAGATTAGCAAAGAATTTCACCAGAAGGGGTCTGCTGATACCCCTTCTGATCCTGCTTTTTTTGCCCTTTTATTCGGGATTCTCACAGATGCAGGTGCAGGTACGCTCCTATCTCGACCGGAGAGAAGTATTTCTGGGCGAGAGGTTCATCTATCAAATCCGGGTACGGGGAGGAGATTCCATCGGGAATCCTGACTTCTCCTACCTGTCATCACTCTTCGATGTACATCCCATTGACAAACGGTATGCCCGCTACTATCTGCGAAATAGCGCGGATCTCGAGCCAGAAAAAGATGAGAAGATCTATTACTATCGCTTCATTGCCCTCCACACCGGTAAACTGGAGATCGGCTCGATACCTATAGAGATAGATGGAAAAAACTATCTCACACAGGCACACGCAATCATAGTCAATGAACCCGAGGAATCGGCCTTCTTCAAGCTCTCTCTCAACCTCTCTAAAGATCAAGCCTATGAGGGAGAGCCGGTGGTACTCACCGTAGTCTGGTATTATCGTGATACGGTGACTTATTACAACTTTCTCTTTCCCATTCTCAACCACCCTGACATACTTGCGGGCGAATATGTTGACGAAAACATCAACGATTCCCTGCTGTTGCCCTTTGGATCTGGTCGGGTACCTATTGAAAGAGGGATTGCACCGCTGGACGGTATAATATACGACACCATTACCTACAGGCAGTATCTGATTCCCCAAAAGACAGGATACTTTCAATTTCCCAGAGGAACGGTTCAGCTTTGGAAGCCAAGGGAAGGATATTCCTCCAACTCTTCAAACTACGAAACCATGGTAGTTGCCTCACAGGGAATTACCTTTCAGGTACTGCCTCTTCCCGAACGAGACCGGCCTGCTCAATTCACCGGGCTGGTGGGAGAAGATTTCAGTATCACCACCTCTGCGTCACCGGTTGAGGTCAATGTGGGCGATCCAATAACACTCACAATTTCGCTTTCCGGTACCTCGAGTGTGGAAAATGCAAAGCTTCCTCTCCTCAAAGAGCTAACAGTATTCAAGAAACAGTTCGCCTTTGTATCCCATCGGTCGGCTGAGAGGATGGAGGGAAAGAGTAGGATCTTTACCCGGGTTATCAGAGCCCGCAGCCATGAGGTACTTGAAGTTCCACCGGTCGAAATTGCATATTTTAACACCCAGAGCCGCTCATACGAGATTGCCACTTCCGATCCCATACCCCTGATGGTTCGATCCACCAGGGTAGTGATGGAAGATGATCTCGAAGGGGAGAGCTCCCGTAACCGAATGGGGCATATCATAGCCAGCAAAGAGGGAATTAATTTCAACTATGAAGGCGCCTCTCTACTCGTGCAGGACCAGCACGATACCCTTTCCTCTCTTTTGCGTGATCCGCTTCTTCTGGTGCTTCTCGTTGTCCCTCCCTTGGGTTTTCTTGCTCTGCTTGTACTGGAATGGCTTAAACCAGGTCGACCAGCAAGGAACCATGCAAAAAGGCAAAGGAAGGTGTTTCGTCTTCTGATGAAAAGCGCCAGAAGGTATGGAGTCGAAGGAGGAACAGTCAAAGGTCAGATACTGGTCGACCGCTGCATGGAATTTCTCGGTCTCAAGCTGGGATTTCCCGCAAATGCACTGACCTATGGGGATGTGGAACGGGAGATCAGGAACAGGATGATCGACACCGACATTCTCCCCGAGCTGGAGGCACTGTTCAGTTTCCATGACCGAAACAGATATGCGGGTAAAATATGGACAGAAAAAACAGGGGAGCAGTTCAAAGCGGAAGCGAAGCGGCTCCTATCGCTGGTGCTGAAGATCTCCCGAGAAATCGAAAGGAAAATACCTCTATGAAGACTCAGGTAAGATTGCTGAATAGATGGAATGTCCTCCTCCTGTTTTGTCTGCTGACCTATCTTGTGCTGACATTGGGGACGTCGAATGCGTATTCTGAGCAGAATGCAGCCGAAGAGGATTGGCCATTTATTCTCGATTCTGAGTGGATGCAGGATCGTTCTGCAGAAGAGCTCTCCCAGGAGCTCGTCCTTATGATCGAAGAAAGCGATGAGTATTTTCGCAGGGCAGGGGCAGAAAATGATGCGGATATCGCTCGTGAGCTGTACCGCCAGGCCCTTCTCCGTCTCGAATGGATCGCACACGAGGCAGGTATTCAAAATGGCAGGTTGCTCTATAACATCGGTAATATCTATTACCGTCTCGGTGAACTGGGAAAGGCTATCCTCTACTACAAAAGGGCAGAGTACTATATACCGGGCGATCCGAACCTCCGTCACAATCTGCGATACCTTCGTTCTCAGAGAGTAGACCGTGTTGAAGAGAATTACACAAGCACACTCTCCCAGGTTCTCTATTTATGGCGCACACTTCTCTCCCCAAGGCTGAAGGTCCTTGCCTTCGTGTCAAGCTTCGCCGCCATTTGGGTGTTCGGAATACTCTCTATCCTGAATAGGAAGAAGTGGAATTCATTTGCTATTGTAGCTTCCTGCCTTTTGGTGGTCTTCTTTTTAGGCTCTCTTATCGCAGATGACCTGGTATGGAGGACCAAACGGGAAGGGGTCATCATTGTGAAAGAGGTCGTTGCCCGAAGGGGTGATGGAGATATGTACGAAAACAGCTTTCAGGAACCACTTCATGACGCTACGGAGTTCACGCTTGTTGAGGAGCGATCCGGTTGGTATCTCATCCAACTTTCAGACGGTAGCACTGGCTGGATTCCGATTTCATCTGCTGAGCTAATCCATCCGATGTCAAAAAAGAGATGATGCGAGCACGCCCTAACCGATTCATTCTTCACCTTCAAATTTCTTTTTTTAATATCGGGATTTTTCGCGGCGAGCCTCTATAGAATCGTCGAATCCCTATTTTCAAGGATTACTATCAATTAAATTATTGAGATCACTTTTTTTGATTTTGCACACCATCGTATAGGCGGGATCGAAAACATTTCCGAGCTCAAACACTGCACCCTGACCGAGCAGCATACTCGATAGCTCGATACCAATGCTGAAATCCTCCTGAAGCCAGCGGAGCATTTCGGTTGATGCGTGCTGTACTGCCCTTTCGAGTGGGCGTGCATTCCCAACGGTAAAGATAAAATCTGAATTTTCGCCGCGCGGCCAGTGGATCTCTTTTCCCTCCAGGATATCCACCACAAATTGTACAACGAATGAAACCTCGATTCCTGAGCCTGAAAGTTCACCGTCACCCTGACGAGCGTGTCCGTCTCCCAGAAAAAAAAGAGCCCCTTTGGTGAATACTGGAAAGTAGAGGGTCGCCCCTTCCCTGTATCCACTGTAGTCCATGTTTCCTCCGTACACACCGGCGGTTGTTGTCGATATAAGCTGGCCTCCTGGTGGAGCAACCCCAATACAACCGAGCATGGGGGAGAGGGGAAGGCTCAGGGTTGGACGGCTATTTTGTGCATCGAGTAAAGTTACCGTTTTTCCCCCACGATCGATCTTCCAGTCTCTGTATTGCTTCTCCGGCAGTAGCTGTACAAAGGATGGATCCACAACATTTGGAGCAATCGTGGAGGAGGACCACCCAACATCACGGTTCGGACAGGTAATCTCAAGCCGAACAACAAGGGTGTCGCCCGTTTTTGCCCCTTCAACGAAAAAGGGTCCTGTAAGGGGGTTGTCCTTTTGGGCTACCTTTTTCATGTGTTCATTGTAGCCATGGGCATCGGCGGTCGTGGTTATTATTCGATCGCCCGGGGCAATAGTCAGTGCCGGTTCCATTGGGCCCATAACATTCGAGAAGCTTTTCGGTGTGAAACGGTGAGTCCTCATGTGATCGTATTCGTTCCTGCATCGTCGTTATTGTGTTGAAGTACATTAAAGAATACGCAGACTGCTTTTTATGTTCAAGACAATTCAAAAAAATATTTTTCCCGTAGAGAAAATAAAGAAGTTCGTCAGTATGAATAAATGTCGTATCTTATCATTTGTTATTAGATTACGCTGCTGTAAACAGGGAAGAGAACTTGTAGAATGATGGATGGCCTGGTCTTTGACGATGTTGATATAGCTGATAATGGGGCTATTCTTCTCGGTGAACAGTTTGTTTGCGATGCTCATCATCCGAGGCCGGTGCGCATTATTACCCATGCCCACGCAGATCACTTGCTCCATATTAATAAGAGCTTGAAAGCATCCGAAAAAGTTATTGCAACACCGATTACCAGAGACATAATAGGCGTATTGCGTGGAAGAGAGGTTGCAGAGTCGATACAACCCCTGGATTACGGACAAACTTTTGAGTATGGAGGTGAAAAAGTTACCCTCTATCAGGCTTTTCATATTCCAGGGTCGGCACAGGTATTACTGGAGAATGGTGAGAAATCGAGGATTCTCTACACAGGGGATTTCAGGTATCCCGGCGTGAAGCTCATCGAGACCGATATCCTCGTGACAGAAGCCACCTACGGCAATCCGGATTGTGTACGAGACTTTGCAGATACCGTAGGTTTTGAATTGATAGAGCTTGTGAAACAGCAAATTGAAAAAGGTCCGGTATATATTTTTGGTTACTATGGCAAGGTGCAGGAGGTTGTGAAAATTCTAAACGACTCGGATGTTGACTATCCAATCCTTGTACCGGAAAAGATTTTCCAGATACTGAATATATGTAGAAAACACGGTAGCCCGTTGAAAGATTATTACCTCTCAAATAGTAAAGCCGGAGAGGAGATACGCAAATCGCGCCACATTGGAGTTTACCATATGGGAGCCAGCCGCTGGGTAGGTCAGGATGGGGTCAGGGTCGTTTTGTCTGGTTGGCAGTTCGATGTGCCCTGTAAACAGATAGGCGAGAGAAAGTATCAGGTAGCCCTGAGTGATCATGCTGATTTTAATCAGTTAATTGAGTATATAGAGCAGGTTCGCCCACGTCTTGTCATTACCGATGGTTATCGAGCGCGGGATGCATCGTTGCTTGCGCTTGAAATTCAGAACAGGCTGGGGATTCGGGCGGTTTCATTGCCCCGGTAAAGCGGTTCATTGCACGGGAGGTTTGTGGTTGAGGAAAATGCTCAATATGGTATTCTATAACTAATTTTTTATTCTTTTCGCAGAAGGAGATTCTATGCCAAAGACAGACCCGCTTCCAAAAATACCGAATGAAGAGTTCGCATTGCGTATGGAAAAATTTAAGGAGAAGATGTCCCATAGCAACCTTGATTTAGTGATCGTTTTTTCAAATTTGCTCGATCCGTCAGCCGTTCGCTACTTCTCTGATGTATCCCCTATCAATGAAAGTGCGGGTGCGTTGATACCTCTCGAAGGTGATCCAATACTCTGTTCAGGTCAAGCCTGTCACGAATGGTCGAGGTATAAATCGAAGATAAAAGATGTGAGAATCATGCCCGAAGTTGGCGAAGTATCGGGTGTAGAGTATGATCTCGAGGGGCAGCTCGATTTTGAAGACTTGTTCAGGGAAATGAAGGATAGGTACAACATAAAAAATATAGGGATCATTGGAGACCTGATATTTCCCTATGAAATTTATAAAAAACTTGAAAATGTGTTTCCGGATACTCAGAAGGAAAGTGCCGAAATGCTCATGTATGAGATGAGAATGCAGAAATCTGAGAGTGAGCTTGCATGCATCAAAAAAGCGTGTGAGATCATCTCCGAGTCATTTGTTTATGCAGTTGACCGTTTAAAATCGGGTGTGAGCGAGCTCGATATTCAGGCGGATATTGAAGGTCAGATGCTGCGACTCGGTGCTGAGGCTTACTGCAATTCCTTTTCTCCGATGATACCCTCAGGCCCTGAGAACTCAAATCTATGCATGAACAGGAACACTCTACGAAAAGTCAAAGAGGGTGAGATCATAGATCTTCAGGCGGGTGCCCTTTATGAAGGGTATAACGGCGTAATCTGTACACCCGTGGTGCTTGGAAAGATAGCGGATGAGATCCGGAAAGCCGTCAACGTGGCCTACAATGCGATGGAGGTGGTCGTCGATAAGATGAGACCCGGCGCAGTGTCAACACAATTATACAGGGTGTACAGTGATTTTCTTCAGAAGGAGGGATACAAACAGTTTAGTCCCTACGGTTCGGTTCATTCTCTCGGGATGCTCGAATGTGAAACCCCATTCTTCTCAACCCACCGGGATGTCGAAATGCTGGAGAATATGGTTATTGCAATTGATGTATATTTTAAGGGCTTGCCCTGGGGTTCTTTCAGGATTGAGGATACCTTCATAATTCGCAAAGAGGGTGCTGAACTTGCGACAACATTCAACAGGGAGTACATACCAAAGGTATTTGGATAGGATTTATGTTTCCTGGTTTTAGTGACTATCTCAGGATTTTAGAGAGCAAATATGACATCGAGAGAGATATTTCTCAATATTCTGGACTTCAGAGAGCCGAAAAGAAATCTGAAGTGGGATTTTGGCTATTGGGGAGGTGCCATTACACGATGGCAGGAAGAAGGACTCCCCAGAGATATCGAATTTAAGGGTCCAAAAAGAAAATTGGTCTATGGAGAGTTTATTAATGGGCCTGGTATACCCTATCCAATGCCAAGTTATGACGACAATGTGCTCTTTGTGTCAGGAATAAGTAAGCTCTTTCAGCTCGATAAGGGTAACTCTCCCTTTCCGTTTAACTGGTGGAGGCATTTATCCGTTCACGATATGTCTCTGTTAACGTTGAAAACCCCATACAATTAATTGTTTAAATTATGAAATAGACAAGAGAGGATTTTATGTCAGTTATTACGGTTCAGGGTATAAGAGACACGGAAAGCCTGGGGATAATTGCTCCCCACGAGCATTTACTGGTTGATATCAGAAATCAGTTTACCGAGTTCCCCGATGCAGTTCGAAAAGAGCTCGCTAATCAGAAGGTGGGAATACATAATCTCGATGTTTTGTCTCGAGACCCCTATGCAGTGCGAGATAATCTGGTTCTGAATGATATATCCCTTGCCGAGAAGGAGCTTCTCAAATTCAAAGAAGCTGGCGGTGAAACGGTCGTCGAGACGACGAGCAGAGAGATAGGACGAGATCCAGTTTCTTTGAAAAGGATCTCTGAATCGACTGGTTTGAATATCATTGCGGGGTGTGGATACTATACACAGGACACGCATCCGCTGGATATGAATCGAAAAACAGTTGAAGAGATCGGAGAGGAGATTATATCGGAAATTAAGACTGGAATGGACGGAACTGATGTACGGGCTGGTGTCATCGGAGAGATCGGAACGAGTGATCCAATTCACCCAAATGAGCGAAAGGTTTTGATAGCCGCAGCACGTGCACAGAAAGAAACCGGTGCCGGGATAATCGTTCATACCTACCCATGGGGCCAAACCGGATTGGAAGCTCTCGATATCCTTTTAGAGAATGGAGTAGATCTAAAAAAGGTGTGTATCAATCATGTGGATGTAGTCCTCGACACTGAGTACTGCAAAAAGATAGGTGATACCGGTGCTTACTTTGAATTCGATGATTTTGGAAAGGAATACTATATAGATAAGGAGTACCGGGGTTTTGCCGGAGGTGTATTTGCAAGGGATATTGAACGGGTCCGGGCATTACGAGTTTTGATTGATTCCGGTTATTTAGCAAATATTTTTATTACCGGTGATGTTTGTTTGAAAACACTCCTGCACGAATACGGTGGATGGGGTTACGATCATATACTCACACATGTTGTCTCCATGATGCTGGAAGAGGGGATAACCCGTGAACAGATCGATGTTATTCTGAGAGAAAATCCGAAAAACTTTTTAGATATCAGCGAGGACAAGATCTAGATTTTGTTCGCCTTCCCAATATCCTGTAATACCGCGCTTCCCTTGATATGATCCACCCGCCCTTGATCGGTCGCGTTGCGGGGTAGGCTACTCTACTGGAAATTCTCTCCTGAACGAAATATTCTGTGCCTGCATCGAACGAATTTTTGTTTGATGGAACAGATACCGTTGCTCGCGGTTCAAGAAGAAGGGGCAGTCCTGAAAGAGACATAACGATAAGGGAAAACATCTTCTTTAAAAAATTCCTTCTTCCGACCACCTCTACATTACCCTCTTCTAGAGTTGTGGCACTTTGCCTTTCATCAAATAAATAGTCGTAGATTCGCATCTAAATCCAAACTCCCGGTATGGTCTCTCCGCAAAAACGGCATTTGCCCGATTCAAGGTTATTTGCAGCAATCCAAAAACCGTAACGCTGTATGAGAATCCTGCCGCATTGCGGACAATAGGTACTCTCCCCTGGGTGACCCGGTACATTGCCGGCGTAGACGAATCGAAGCCCAGCTTCCATTGCAGTTTCCCTCGCCCGCTCCAATGTTTCGACTGGGGTTGCAGGCAAATTCGTAAGTTTGTACCTGGGAAAGAAGCGTGAAAAATGCACGATGCTGTCAGCCCCCAGGTTGTCTCTGATCCAGATGCACATTTCACCTATCCTTCTCATATCATCGTAGAGAGTTGGTACAATAAGGTTTGTTATTTCCAACCATACCCCTTCTTGCCGCATGATTTCGAGACAGCGCATGACCGGTTTTAATTCTGCGAAACACACATCGCGATAGTATGGTTGAGTAAAACCTTTCAGATCAACGTTAGCCCCATCAATCACTTTGCATAGCTCCTTCAGAGGATCTGGATTTATGAAGCCCGCGGTTATCATCAGGTTCTTCATGCCTGCGAGTTCCTGTCCTT
>CAYFYU010000011.1:0-1024 GCA_964347455.1 uncultured Spirochaetota bacterium
ACTAATTAATTATCGACACACTTTCCGTGCTTATAGGATATTATCAGACGCTCAATTAACTTAGATCTTGACCAAATGTCTTGTTCTGAGTAGCATGTTTTCGATAAGGTTGAATGCCGTGAAGAATTCGAATACACACACGGCCCTGGTCACCGGCAGTACGAGGGGCATCGGCAGGTCCATAGCGCTCCGGCTGGCCCGTGACGGCGTGGCTGTCGGGATCGTTGCCCGGAAGAGTGACGGTAGCGGTATAGTCGCAGAGATCAAACATCTTGGTGTCCCGGCAGTTTTCATTCGGGCGGATATTAGCGAGGCTGAGCAGGTTAAGCGTATGTTTGAGGGCGTGCAGTCGGCCCTCGGCCCGATCGACATTCTGGTCAACAATGCGGCAGTTGCCGACTACGACTATACCCACGCCTGGGAGGTGGAAGAAGAGGCCTGGGACCGTCTGTACGCTGTAAACCTGAAGGGCACGTTTCTATGCTGTAGAGCTGCGATCCCTCTCATGCTCGAGAGGAGCTGGGGAAGGATCGTCAACATCGCATCCACCTCGGGTATTGACGGCGGAACCTCAGGCATACACTATGCAGCTACCAAGGGTGGTGTGATTGCGATGAGCAAGGCTTTGGCCAGGGAAGTTGCACACCTTGGTATTACGGTGAACGTGGTTGCACCAAGTAAGATCGATACCGACATGTTTCGCCGTGCTGCGCCGGGAAAGAAGCGTGACGAAACCATTCGCAATATACCGGTGGGCCGTCTCGGAACACCGGAAGAAATCGCTGAAGCGGTTGCCTATTTCACAACTGAAAACGCAGGGTACACCACGGGGCAGGTACTGGTGGTTTCCGGTGGCTACTAACCGCGATAGAGAGACTCCTTTTTAATAGTAATTCTATTTCTTCCCATAACTCGATAGAATAACTTCGAAAAACTGCAGATTTTTTACCCAAGGACCTGCAACCGATACGGCTGCACAGAGAGGTCTGATTTCGATTCCCTGTGATGGGAATATTCACCCCTG
>CAYFYU010000011.1:1034-4625 GCA_964347455.1 uncultured Spirochaetota bacterium
TACGAATTGTGACCAGCAATCTCATCGAGTATTCTGAGGTATAGGCCATACGCTGGAAATAAACAAAATCCTCGTTCACCCCCTCAAGTTACCTCAAATTCTTGTCAAAATGTTAATAACTAAAATACGGTAACGGAGAAACGATATCGAAACAGGTATAATGACAAGTCTACCGATACTACGTGAATCCTGTGTAGAGATAGAGGTGCCGCTCGAAACCGTAAAACTGTAAATTAAACAATTCACATAATTCGATAAATGGAAAATTTGCACTATACTTTATATGGTGGCAAAATTAAAGGCTCTCGAAATGAAATCAAGAGACTATTGCATTTTTCGATGCAAAGTGGGGCTCGGTTTAAATTGGCACGTGGAAGCTCAGTCTTTGATGCGCACATGATCTTTGGCAGGATGGGTTTGTGGTGAATTATTGCGGAGATCGTACGGGGCATTTGAATCCCTTAGACAAGTGCAGTGTGGCAATAAAGTTTGAATATCGGTGGGTAGAAAGACGAGAAGGGGATTTCTAGACATTGAGACGATCTAGAAATAGACGCAGAAGTTATAAACTCGCAGGGTTCCTGATTATCCTTCTTTTTTTCTGTATAACCCAAGCAACCGCCCAAGTCGACGTGATGTTCAGCGAAGATTTCGAGGACGAGAACGTGGGGGATCTGCCGGACAAGTACGTGCCCTCCGGGTCGGCCAACCCGGACTGGGACAACGCAATTTTAAATCCTCTCGGTGTTTCGATCAATGTGCACGGTATCAATGCGGTTGATGTAAGCGGGAACACCACTAATAAGTACGAGCTCCAACCGTGGGTAGAGGGGCCAGTACTTCTGGGAGCAAACTTTAATCCCTCCTCAGACCGTTACGTAATAATCGAGTATGATGTTTTGTGCGATAATGTCGCGAACAAAAATCCTACAGGCGAGATCTACTACGCCGACGGTTACGGAAACCTTGACGGCACGGGCGGTTCAACAAAGATAGCCATTCATCTGGGATTTAATGACAGTCAGGATTTTCCGGATGATGCCACTCCTCAAGGCAAGAACGGGTTTATTTACAGGACCATAGGTCAGGATAACGATGTAACGACCAAACCTCCTATCGACAGTGGTTCGGAAAAAATTACATCTATTGCCTGGAACCAGTCAACCTGGTATCGAGTGCAGGTTATAGCCGATCAGGAAAACAAGACTTTTGACCTGAAAGTGACCGACAAATCTACAGGCTTGAGCTCAACCGAGCAGGGTCTGCCCTATAACGATCTAAATGCAGGCTACATTCGCAAGGTCTGGTTTGGCGTAACCACCTATTGGCCTGTTTATTATGACAATATCTATATCTACCAAAATGCCACTGCCCCACCTTTGCAGGGTCCTTCGATTATATTCCAGGAAAATAAAACAAAGCCTGTGAATGTAAATACTGGAATGGACGTCGACTTCTCCGACGATGTGGATCTGGTTTCCATCCAGTACAAGATCGGTGCCAGTGGGATATGGAATGATCTAACCAGCGACGGGACGAATCCTTTCAACCTGACCGGGGGTGCGGACACGTCAGTGACTGCCCTTGTTTACGTCACAGATACAGACTTCGCCGGTATGAGCGAGGGCGAGAATAGAATCTACTTCCGAGCCGAGGATGACGTGGCGCAGGTTACTGAAAGCATTGGCTATCTGTCATTTTATAAGGACACACAGGTGCCTAACACGGCAACTGTCACCATACCCAATACCACAATAGTCAGCTCACTTACCTCTATCGGTGGGCTCGTGGGGGATGCAGAGAGCGGTGTCGCAGCTGACTCGGCAATCTTTACGCTACAAAGACAGGATACATCTGAGTACTGGGATGGTGTCCTATGGCAGGCAATTCCCACAGGTCTACCCACTACCCACAATGCTACCTCTGATGGTACAGCCGTAAGCTGGACAAACAACGTTGGCTTGCCTGCCCTTATTGGGATAAATATGACAGCCCAGGTAACCATAGACGACAATCTGGGTAATGGCCTCTATACTGGTGCGCCAGTTACATTCATGGTGATTCCCGGACTTCCCGAAATAACAATGAACGTAAGCAAGATCGGGCCTGCACGAAACAACGCTTTTGCACCGATTGATGTGGATTTCAAAGACGATACCGACTTACAGTCCATCCAGTACAAGATCGGTGTTGCAGGGTCGTGGACCGAGCTAACTTCAGACGGGATCACACCGTTCAATCTGGCAGGTTTTGCGGATACAACCGTTACTGCCGCGGTCTACATTCGTGATGCTGATTTTGTTGCCCTTCCCGAAGGACAGAGTGACATCTACTTTCGTGCATTCGATGACCTGGCAAATATGAACGAAACGTCGATCGCCCTCGATTTCAGGAAAGACACCCTCTCACCGTCTGTTGCCATTGTGACAATGCCATACACAGATCCTTTCAGCTCGCTACCGACCGTTGCTGGCCAGATTGGTGATGCGATCGGTGGCGGTGGTTTCAAAGCAGATGCCGCTACTTTTTCGATTCAGCGAAGCGGTGACGGCAATTACTGGACGGGATCGGGTTGGGGAGCTCTGACTAAACTTCCCACTACACATCCGGAGACGACTGATGACACGGTTGTCAACTGGGTCAAGAATATTGCTATTCCAACATATGTTGACCTCACCAACGGAGAGACTTACACGTTCGACATTACAATCACCGATATGGCGGGCAATACGACCAGTAACACTTTCTCTTACCTTTTCGACGACGTTCCCGAAGTGGCATCCGTAATAGTCCCAGTGGACAACAGCTACACGAACTCTCCCCCTGCTCCAAAGGGTCAAGCGGGCGATCATGAAGGCGGTTCCGGCCTGAATGCCGATTCAACAACGTTTACTTATCAGAGAGTGTCTGATGGATGGTACTGGGACGGTGCTGGGTGGAATGCGGCAGTAACGAAACTACCTACGACTCACGGAGCTACGACCGGCAGTAATCAGGTGACATGGACACCCAGCGGCTCCCTTCCAGGAGCAGGCGATCTAAGTGACGGTGCCTATCTCATTCAAGCAACTGTAACAAATATTAGCTCAGGCAGCTTGACAGGAGCTTCCGTCAAGGTAAATTACGACGCTACGGTTCCACAGATAAGCTCAGGTACCATGGCAGCAGATAACAGCTATGTTAAACTTGTTTTTTTTGAGAAAGTATGGGGAGATTCTTCCCAGAGCAGTGCCATCGATCCTTCTGATTTTACAGTAAACTTCCAACAGAATGGAGGAGCTGTAACCTCTGCAACTATTGCTGGTTTTTACGAAGATTCTGGATTGACGACACCTCTGTCTGCCATAACAGGATATACTACTGTCTACGCGAAATTGAGCAATGTGGGAGGCCCGGCAACAGGGGTTGAAACGATAACTATTTCAGCGAACGCAAACTCAATATACGATATAGCCTCCAATGCCATGTCCGTTGGTGAGACAACTGGAGCAATAAGCTATACGAGCGATGTGACTGCTCCAACGATCACTGCACGGGACACGGTAGATTTGGATGGGGATGGGTATATAGATGCGGTACACATCAGTTTTG
>CAYFYU010000011.1:4725-6219 GCA_964347455.1 uncultured Spirochaetota bacterium
TGGTGGTGACGCTTTCGGACACTGGTGGTGATCCGACGGTAGCGGTAGGGGACAGCATCACTCTAAATGGTACGACCATAACAGACGGAACGAATAACTCTTCTACGATAACTTCAACAGCGATCAGTGGAACATTTTCTCTGAGTTTACTACCACCGATAATAATTGCTAACGAAACAGCTGATCTCAACGTAGATGGATACATTGATGCGATGCATATAATCTTTAGCAAACCAATCGATGACAGTACGGTCGTGGCAGGTGATTTTGATATTGCGAGAGTTGGGGGCGAGGTATTCTCATCAACCACGAACGGAGATACTCCGGATGATGCCGATATCTACATAACATTTAACGACAGGGTACTCAACACTGACGCAACACCGGATGTGAGTTACACAGCGGGAACGCTCACCGATCTGAGTGCTAATCCGCTTGCAACCACGGGAACGATGACATCTACCGATAAAGCGGCACCGGTGCTGGTCAGTGCAGTGTCTACGGTAGGAACTCTAAACCTGAAACTGACATTCAGTGAGCCGGTTTATACGAATGCCGGTGGCAGTGGTGCGCTTGTAGCGATAGATTGTGTATATACTGATGGCTCTGGAGCTGGGGCTGGTTCAATAGTGGGTATTTATGATGGTAATGGTTCTGATAGCATGGTGACCGTTGCAGTCGACACCCCATTTGATCAGGGGGATAACTATGTTGACCTCATAGCTGCTGCTGCGAACCAGATATATGATAAAGCGGGGAATCCGTCAATCAGTTCAGCTGTATCGATTGCACTTGGTATGGTCGAACGCATTGTCATCAGGGATTCAGCTGGGGGGAAAGGAGCAGCGGTTGCTTCTCGGTCATTGACCGTCAACGATCAACTAACACTGTATGCGGCGGGATATGATGCGAATGGCAGGTATATAGACGATATTGACGTTACGTGGGGTGTTACCGGCACTCTGAACACTGTGAATCCCGGTCCTTCAACAAGTGTGGTCCTTACTGCAGCTACTCCAGCAACCAGTGGGAAAATAACTGCTGATGATGGAAACGGCTATATCGCCTCGACCAGTACAATTACGGTGATATCAACAGAGCAGGGCAAGGTCATAATTAGAAATAACGTAATAAATCCAAGCAAAGGTGAACTGGTATACATCAACTTTGTTCTGGATAAAGCTGAAAAGGTAAATGTTACGGTCTATAATCTATCTGGAAATCCAGTGAAAGTGCTTTTCAATAAAACTGGTGTACCTGGTTTAAATGAAGTGACCTGGAATGGGAAGAACAAGAAGGGTAGATTAGTGAGCAGGGCAGTTTACTACGTATTGATAAAAATCGGGAAAGAGCGATATACACGAAAGGTACTGATAGTGAAATAGTTAGTGGAGGAATGATGAAAAGACTACTCCTGATAATAATCATCGTGCTTGGATGTTCTCGCCTGGTGTATTCATATACGGGAGAGACAGAGCCGCAAATGCTGAAGAT
>CAYFYU010000011.1:6229-11644 GCA_964347455.1 uncultured Spirochaetota bacterium
GATGGTGTATGGGTCGAGGGCTTTGGCGATGGGAGGGGCGTTTGTGGGACTGGCAGATGATCTCTACTATATGGATTCCAATCCTGCAGGAGGTGATGTGAGCGGCAATATAGAAGTATCGATACTTCATCAAGAATGGATTGATGATGTGAATTACGAAGCAATACGATTGGCAAGGGGGTTTATGAACCAGGTTTTTGTGGGGTTGGGGTTTACCTATCTCTATCTTCCCTTTACCCACTATGATATATACGGTGAGAGTATTGGGAATAGCTACACCTTGTCACAGGGTTTAGGAACACTGAATTTTGGGTATGGCTTTAAAAAGTACAACATATCTGTTGGAACAAATCTCAAGTTCTATTTCAATCACATTCCAGAGGAGTTGTATCCAGGCCAGAGTTATTTTCTTTTTGCATTTGATCTTGGAATGATAGCAAGGACGAATCTGTTGAAGCGATATGCTTCCACTGAGCCAAGCCTCACTTTTGGATTGGCCTTAAAGAATATCGGCTCCAGTAATGAGGTGGAAAAGCTTCCCACAGAGGTACACGTTGGTGCGTCATACAGGCTTTTTAAAAGCCTTCTTTTATCGTCGGAGTTTGCACTACCACTCTTTGAACCTGTCTATGGGGCTTTTGGTGCAGAGTTCGATATCAACAGGATGTTTTTCATCGAGGGTGGGATTCAGATAAAGAGGAATCCCATGTTTGCAGGAGGACTTGGATACAAAAGGAAGAATTTACGTTTAGATGCTTCCTATACGCCGAGTATTGCTTTTTATAACATGTTCAGCGTATCATTGACCTACTAATTTGGAGAAATGAGATCACAAAGGAATCAACGTGAAGTTGAAAAGAATCTGGTGAAAGCGGAAAAGCGCTTTGAGAATGGAAAGCATGAAGAAGCATTAGAGATGGTCGAGCGAGTTCTTGAAATAGATCCCGAAAATAGTAAAGCAGAGTATTTGAAAGAAGAGATTGAAGCGGTCAGTCAATAGTGAGCAACACCATTTAATTAAATTAAAATAAATATTAAAGTATACCGTGTGCAATAAACGATTTTTTCGCTGAACACAACGAGGTGTAGTATACTTTAAATATATCGAGAGAATGAGTATAAGAATAAATGTATTCCAAAGCTCTGTGTATAGTTTAGAAAGAGATGGAGGAAACCATGACCTTCGATCTTGCCATTTTATTGAATAATAAACCGGGAAGAATTGCCGATGTTGGAGAGGTTTTGGGAAATGCGGGACTCAATATCGAGGGTCTCTGCGGTATACCCAGTGGGGGGAAGAGTTACTTGCACATACTCGTTAACAATACCGCAAAAGCACGAAAAGTGTTAGAGGATGCCGGGTTTACAATCCATGAAGAGCGCCAGGTCTTGGTCTTAGATTTAGATGATCATCCTGGAGCGCTTGGCGATATTACACGACGCGTTGCGAAAGCTGGCGTCAATATCGAACTTATATACGCAGCATCGAAAAATAGAATAGTGATTGGTGTGGATAAACCAGAAGATGCTCGTACTGTAATATAAGCGTTGAAATCCAGCTCTCAGCAATTAAATCCCCAAAAATTATCCGTTATCAGAAGCAACACCGATAGCAATTAAGTGATATTTCTGAAGAAGACCGATAAGTCACTCCATATAAAATTAAAGTAAATTAAGACTTAATGTTTTATAAGATTTTTTATATAATACAAAAGTATTCTGTAAGATGGAGAGATCTATGATAAGCAGGGCAATTGCCAGCGAGATGTACCGAATGATGTTTACCATAAGGGCATTTGAAGAGAGAGTGGAGGAATTATTCAGCGCAGGTGAGATTCCCGGGTCTGTTCACCTCTATATTGGTGAAGAGGCATGTGCTGTTGGTGTTTGCATGAATCTAAATCCAGAGGATTATATAACGAGCACTCATCGTGGGCATGGTCACTGCATTGCAAAAGGAGGTGATATCTCTAAAATGATGGCCGAGCTTTATGGCAAAAAAACCGGATATAATAAAGGAAAGGGAGGTTCCATGCATATCGCCTATCCTAATATTGGAATTTTAGGTGCAAATGGTATCATCGCTGCCGGGATGCCTATTGCCACTGGTTCCGCGTTATCCGCTAAGCTCCAAAAAAATGGTCGTATATCGGTCTCTTTTTTTGGAGATGCCGCATCGAACCAGGGAACATTCCATGAATCGATTAACCTGGCAGCCGCTCTAAATCTACCGGTTCTCTTTGCTTGTGAAAATAACCAGTACGGTGTTGGAACACGATTCAGTGAGGTGACAAGGGTAAGCGATGTTGGGAAGCGTGCAGTCGCATATGGAATACCAGGTAAAATCGTGGATGGTCAAAATGTGATTGTTGTCTTTGAAGCTGTAAAAGAATTAATTGATGAAATCAGAAGGGATAAAGGACCGGCACTGTTGGAATTGAAAACATGGCGTTTCCGAGCCCATTTTCAAGGGGAGCCAGCTACCTATCGGAGTAAGGAGGAGGAGGATTCCTGGATTCAAAAGGATCCGATAAAAATCGCCCATGAGGAATTTAAAAACAGAGGCCTATTAGATGAAACTCAAATTGCTGAGATTGAAAGAGAAGTGGGTGATGAACTGGAAAAGGCAGTGGAGTATGCCAGAAATAGCCCTGATCCGGAACCCGAAGAAGCATTAACCGATGTTTTTGCATAATGAAGGGGTGGTAAAATGAGACTAATTTCATATTCAGAAGCAATCGCTGAAGCTCAACTTCAAGAAATGGAACGGGATGATAAAGTTTTTTTAATGGGCCTGGTTCAAAGGGATCCCTACGGTTCTGCATTTGGACAAACAAAAGGCATTTCACGTAGGTTGGGAACAGAAAGAGTTATTGATGTGCCTGTATCTGAAAACGGATATGTAGGTGCCGGTATTGGTGCTGCTGTAACCGGTATGAGGCCCGTGGTTGAACTACAATTCTCGGATTTTATTACAATCTCCATGGACCAGGTTGTGCAACAGGGTGCAAATGTGAGATATATGTTCGGAGGTCAAATCAAAGTTCCAATGGTATTGCGCGCACCAACTGGAGCTTATACGTCTGCAGCAGCCCATCACTCTCATTCTTTAGAAGCCTGGTTTTCTTTCATTCCCGGGCTCAAGGTTGTACTCCCTTCGGATGCTTATGACGCGAAGGGACTTTTAATCTCTGCTATCAGAGAGGATAATTTTGTAATCTATTTGGAACACAAAAAGCTCTATGCCAAAAAGATGGATGTTCCGAAAAAGCCATACACAATCCCACTGGGCAAGGCCGCCATAAAGAGAGAGGGCACCCAATTGACCCTTGTTTCGTGGTCTTTTATGGTCTCAAAGGCTTTGGAGGCGGCAGATCTATTAGCAAAAGAAGGTATGTCGATTGAAGTAATTGACTTGAGGACTGTATCTCCTCTGGATGAGGATTTAATTATTACTTCTGTTGAAAAAACTGGGAAACTTCTTGTTGTCCAGGAGGCACACAGACACAGTAGTGTCGCTACCGATGTATCTGCTTTGGTTGCGGAAAAAGGGTTTGATTTTCTCGATGCCCCTATCAAGCTTCTCACGGCAAAAGATGCACCAATACCATTCTCTCCTATATTGGAAAACTATCTACTCCCCCAAACACAGGATATTGTTTGGGAGGCACATAGTCTCATTGTAGAGGGGAGATAGTGGAGTGAATTCATGACAAAGTTACTGGAAGGAAAGTCAGCAATAATAACTGGGGCGGCGCGGGGTATCGGTTATGCCATTGCGCGGGAAATGGCTACCCATGGTTGTGATGTACTTGGTGTTGATCTAAAAAATTCCAGCATTGAAATTGCAGCAAAGAGGATTGCAGATGAGACAGGGCAGATAAGTATCGGTATGTATGCTGATGTTACCGAGAAGCTGGAAATTGAGGCAGCTGTAAACAGGGCGTTGGAAGAATTTGGTAAAATTGATATCCTGGTAAATAATGCTGGTGTGTATATGAACGTCCCGATGCTCGAAATGAAAGAAGAGGATTGGGACCATATTTTCGAAGTGAATGTAAAAGGCTTTTTCCTCTTTGCACAAGCAGTAGGCAAGCAAATGGTTAAACAGGGACAGGGGAGGATCATAAATATTTCTTCCTGCACAGGTAAAAAAGCTGCTTCCGGAGAGGGAGCTTACGCATCGACAAAAGCTGCGATTTTAGGTATGAATAGAGTCTTGGCTTTAGAGCTTGGCCCATATGGGATCAATGTAAACGCTATTCTACCAGGTGTTACTGACACAGAGATGGTTCGCAATTCATTTTTGACCACTCCAGAAATAGAGAAGGAATGGATTGACAAAACTGCTTTAAAGCGGTTAGGTAAACCCCGTGATCAGGCTAAAGTAGCGATATTTCTCGCCTCCGAACTCTCAGATCATATCACTGGAGAGGCTTTAATTGTTTCAGCAGGAGAAATGATGAGTCAGTAAATAATCTGATTGTTAAATGTGCTATTATAGTGTAAAATGGTGATTACAATTTTTGTTATTTTGTGATTTCATCTGAAGGAAGGAGGATAAATTATGTGAGAAGTTTTTGAGATGTGCTCCAGGAGGCTCTACTAGATAGCCACTAAGCAAATCGCAGTAAGATACAATAAATAAAGAGGAGGATTTCAAATGAAAAAGACAGTATGGTGGATGTTCATTTTGATGTTCTGTCTATCACTGGCTGCTTTGCCTTTAATGGCCAAAGGTGGAAAAGAGCAACCCGCACCCGAACCTGAGGTTATAACTGTGACAGAGAAGGAACTCCCAATGCAGGGTTGGGTCGTTGGTTATTTACCAGGGAGCTTGCGGGATAATGCTCGTATACGGTGGTCTGAAGCTCTTGAGGAAAGAGTTAAGGAAGCAGGTGCTGAGAAATTCATCATGATTGACTCTCAGCACGATGCTTTAAAGCAGGTATCTGATGGAGAAGACATCTTGCAGATGGGTATTGATATTCTGGTAATGAACCCAAATGACGCTGATGCAATGGTGCCAATAGTAGAAAAGGCAAATCAGATGGGAATTCCTGTGATATGTATTGATAGGACAACCAATGGTGGAGATGTAATTTCTACAGTTGGACTTGATAACTGGCAGCTTGGGGAAGGATCGGCAAAATTCATCGTTGAACAATTAATAGAACGCTATGGAGAACCGAGAGGGAAAGTGCTCCATCTACAGGGTAACTTGGGGGCATCAGTAGTATTTGAAAGAGGGGAGAGTTTCAGACAGGTACTGAGAAATTATCCGGATATTGAAATTGTTGGAGAGCCTTCATCTGCGGGCTGGACAGCTGATGATGGCCTTGCATTTACAGAGGATGCGCTTTCTGCACATCCAGATTTAGATGCGCTTTATACACACACCGATGCAATTACCAT
>CAYFYU010000011.1:11654-14088 GCA_964347455.1 uncultured Spirochaetota bacterium
CAAAATGCGGCCATATCTGCTTTATCAAGGCTTCTAGCCTGTAGTGAGCATTATACAAGAGAGGCGCAAGGTGTAACCATGGGTGCTTTCAATGCAGTGGAAGCTGCAGGTAAATTAGATCAGGTCATAATAGTGGGTCAAAATTACTATGGTGGAATACCCGAAATAGTCAAGGAAGGAAAGTACCTGGTATACGATTGGGCGCTTGACGCAAAAGCCATTGGCTATGAGACGGGAAATGTAGCAATAAAGGTTGCCAAGGGTAGACTGAATGAAATTCCCTTAAAGCTTGGACTTCCAAATTTCTTTGTAACTTCTGAAAATACTGACGAGTACTGGCATTTGAATCTCGATCTTCCTGAGTAACCCGGAGATTGGTGAATGGAATGGGAGAAAAAATGTTTTCTCCCATTCTTTTTTTAAGAATACGTGCCCCGGTTTTAATATGATGGGAATCAGTAAATACTGGAGCAACAAATGACAAGGTATTTTGACTTTAAGATTTTTTGGAAGAATTACGGGATTATAATCATATTTTGTATATACTATTTATTTTTATCATTTGCCACCGACGTATTCTTCACCATTAATAACCAGCTCAATGTGCTTCGTCAGATTTCAATACTAGGACTAATCTCTTTAGGGGTATTCACCACCCTCAAAGCTGGGAATGTTGATCTTTCGGTGGGATCTGCACTGGGTTTTATTGGGGTTGTTTGTTCTAAAGTATCACTTTACTTTGGGACTGCTATTGCATTATTGGTTGCCTTTTCTGTTGCTCTGGTAATTGGTTTGATTAATGGCTTCTTCAGTACCCGGGGAAGAAACCTTTCAATAATGGTTACTTTGAGTATGAAATTTATTCTATTTAGTGGAACACTGGTAATTACTAGAGCAGTGCCAATTACCGGTCTCCCTAAAAGCCTGGTTTTTCTTGGACACGAAAATATCGGTCCTGTTCCCATGCCGGCTATTGTACTGGTCGTTGTGGCAATCATCTTTTGGATATTCCACGCGTACACTGCTCCTGGAAGAATAGTAAGTGCAGTAGGAGTAAATGAGACAACGGCAAGCTACTTCGGTATTTCAGTTAAGAGTGTTCAGATATATACGTTCCTGATCTCTGCAGTATGTGCAGCGCTTGCAGGAATAGTAATGGTTGGAAGGGTTACCTCAGGTCAGCCAAGTGCAGGATTTGGCATGGAACTGGATGCAGTTGGTGCGGTACTTATTGGTGGCACCAGTTTGCAGGGAGGGGTTGGAACCGTTAGGGGTGTGGTGTTTGGTGTTCTCATTTTGGGATTGATTAATAATGGTTTGAACCTGTTAGGAGTCGACCCTTTATGGAGGGATGCAGTAAAGGGTGCTGTAATATTGTTTGCAATTCTTATTGATCAATGGGAAAGAAAACAGTAATCTAGACAATAGAAATGATGGAGGATATTTAAATTGGAAAAAGTAGTCTTGGAAGTTAAGCAATTATCAAAATACTTCGGTGGCTTGAAAGCGGTTGACGGTGTTGATCTAAAATTATATGAGAAAGAAATTATTGCAATAGTGGGGGATAATGGAGCCGGCAAATCGACCTTGATAAAAACTATTTCGGGTGTTTATAAAAAAACGGGTGGGCAGGTTTACATAAACGGCAAAGAGGTCGAAATTAACTCCCCCATTGAATCAAGGAGAAATGGAATAGAGGTGGTTTATCAATCGGAAGGTACACTGGATAGTTTTGATGCTTCCTCAAATCTATTTTTAGGAAGGGAAAAGTTACTCGAAAACTTTCTTGGCAAGATTTTTAGGATTATGGACACAAGGTACATGAAAAAAGAAGCGGAAGGTTTGTTAAATAGAGTTGGTGTTGAAATCAAGAACATCTCTGCTGATGTTAGTGAATTGTCTGGAGGTCAGAGACAGTCAATAGTAGTGGGGAGAGCTGTTTATTGGGGAGGAAATATTCTGATATTTGATGAACCTACAAACAATCTTGGCGCCAAGCAACAGATAAATGTCATAAGTCTCATTAAGAGAATTAGGGATGAATATGGTGTGTCTATCATTGTAATCAGCCACAATATTTCTCATGTATTTGAACTTGTCGACAGGATCGTTGTGCTACAGAATGGGAAAAAGATAGGAGAAAGATTAAAGAAAGAAACTAATCCTACTGAAATAGTGTCAATGATAACCGGTGTACACAAACATGTAGGGAATTTGACATCGTAAGAGTTCTGATAATTAAATTAATTCCATCCATTTTTAACTTAATTCGCACATTATGAAAGCAGTTAAATTATTAGGAAATAGAGAGTTAAAGGTAGCTGATATCCAAAAACCCAGACCGAAGAAGGGCGAGGCTCTCATTAAAATGATAGCTTCCGGTATCTGCAGAACTGATATTGAATTACTTTACAGTAAGGCAGACTCCACACGT
>CAYFYU010000011.1:14098-16944 GCA_964347455.1 uncultured Spirochaetota bacterium
ATCATACCAGGTCATGAAGTATCTGGCATTGTTGATGAGGCAAATGAGCTAAAAAATTTTAAAAGAAACGACAGAGTGGTGTTGAATTGTCACCTAACCTGTGGAACATGTAAACATTGCAAAAATGGAGATTTAATCTTTTGTTCCCAGTTAAGAACCTTAGGATTCGAGCTCAATGGTGGTGATGCTGAATATGTAGTTGCTCCTGAAAGTATGCTGAGATTGCTGCCGGATGATATAAGTCATGAATCAGGTGTTGTAATCAGTGATGCCCTCGGGACTGCCTATCACGCAGTCAAAAAGGCAAAAATAGGAAAACACAACAGAGTTGGGATAATTGGAATGGGTTCCCTTGGTCTGATGAGTGTAGTTTGCGCAAAGTATTTTGGAGGTACCGTACTAGCAATAGATTTAATCTCTGATCGTCTAGATTTAGCCAGGCAATTTGGAGCTGATATAATATTGAAATCAAATATGAAAAAGTATGCAGATAACAATACTAAAGATGAAGGGCTGGATGTCGTGATCGATTTTTCGGGTTCATCAGAAGCAATTGGCCTTGGGGCTGATCTATTAAGGCCTAGAGGTACGCTGATTTTAGGGGGTGTTTGTAGCAGCTTGAATGTGGATCCATTCGAGCAAATTATATCAAAAGAATTGACCATAATGGGCACTCGAAATTTTAATGATAATGAACTGGAAGAGATAGTAACCATTGTAAGGGAGAAACCGTTTATTCAAGATATTATAACTCATCGATTCAATATCAGAGATGCTGTGAAAGCTTTTCAGATAGCAGATAGGAGAAAAGGAATTAAAGTTGTTTTAATACCATAAGAGAGAAAAACTTCATCTCCCTCCTTTATAGCAGGTTCCTCGTTTCCTAAATGTAGTATCCCGCCGCCTCTACAGCTGAAAGTTATTTCATAGTAATCATGGTGCATTCGATTGTAAAAATGTGTAAATAGTTTTATTTTAGTTGAGGAAATAAACATTAGAGTCTCAACACATCTGACCGTTTCGTGAAATATGGATACAGGGAAGATAAAAGCCTCGAGGAGATGATCAGACTGACAGGGCAGGTTACGGATCTTAGGGCATCGAACCGGTCGAAGGCTGGCATGTAAATAACGATACCTTGAAAGAGGTATATGGGTGGGTAAATGAGGCTGGACTGGCGGTCACAGTCGTTCATCCGGATCTGTGGACTACGAGGAAATGGGGATCAGGTGCTCTGGTTGCAAGTAACAATAAGGCACGTGAAAAAGCCATTGAGGTCGTCAAGAACGCTATGGATATGTCAGAACAGTTAGGCGCCAATCCTGTTGATGTCTGGTTCGGCCAGGATGGCTGGGAGTATGCGTTTACTCATGACTATATGAAAGCCTGGGATCTGGTAGCTGAGTCGCTTGCCATTGAATGTGACCACGACCCTAAGGTTCATGTCGGTATTGAGTATAAGATCAAAGAGCCCCGAGTTCATATGCACTTCGGTACCCTGGGCAAGGTGAGCTGCTCTACTGGCTGGAGCGTACCGGGTACTAGCAGCCTATAAAACAGTAAGACCTGATAGAGTCCCTGGTTTTGATTCGTGAGGCGATGCTCGGAAAATAACAGCCGATAGTTATAGAGTTCAGTATGGAGAAATCAACCGTTCATCCCAAATACTCTGTATTAGAGATTAAAAAGAAGTCCAACATGATTCGCCGGTTTGCGATAAGTATGGCAAAGAATGCCGGTTCAAAAGGAGCGCATATCGGACCGGGGCTTTCGATCGTGGACATTGTGGCCACCCTGTATTTCGGGGTTTTGAATCATAACCCCCGGAATCCACGTTGGCCAGAACGAGACAGATTTATCCTCAGCAAGGGCCATGGGGTTCTGGGATTATATCCTGCTCTGGCCCTGGCAGGATACTTTGCCGTTGAAGAGCTGGAGAAATTCGATACGGACGACAGCCATCTGGTAGGCCACCCCTGTAAGAACGTTGAATTCGGTATCGAGGCATCGACAGGGTCTCTGGGTCATGGTTTATCGATGGGAGTCGGTTTAGCACTTTCGGCACGTATCGATAGATCAAAATTCAGTATCTACGTTTTAATAGGGGACGGTGAATGTGATGAAGGTGTAATCTGGGAAGCTGCGATGCTTGCAAGCCAGCAAAAGCTCGGCAATCTCGTTGCGATCGTTGACCACAATAAGATGCAGGCCGATGGCTTTTCAGATAAAATCATCGATCTGCGACCACTCGCAGACAAGTGGAGGAGCTTTGGCTGGATGGTGAAGGAGGTGGATGGACATGACTGCGGCCAACTGTTGGAGGCTATGCATGTATGCCATCGCAGAAAAAACCGGCCACTGTGTATCGTTGCCCACACCATCAAAGGAAAAGGTGTATCCTTTATTGAGAATGACAAAATCTGGCACCACAACCGTAATTTCACTCCAAAACAGGCAGAGATGGCTTTGGCAGAACTGAAGCGTGAAGCAGAGGCATTAGAGAGGTCGTAAGCTCACATGATGGATGTGAACAGAGAAAACCTGAAAAAATGGTCAGAAATCGGACATCGAGATGTGTTCGGTAAAACGATTGTTGATATTGCTCAAAAGCGAGAAGAGATCGTAGTACTGACAGCGGATTTGTCCGATGCCACCCGGGTAACTACATTTGCAGAGCTCTTTCCGGAACGCTTTGTCAATGTGGGTGTTGCCGAACAGAACATGATCGGTACCGCAGCAGGATTTGCTTTGGGAGGAAAAATTCCTTTTGTCACGACATTTGCCAGTTTTGCCTCGCTGCGAGTCTGTGAGCAGATTCGGAACGACCTGGCGTACCAAAACCTGAG
>CAYFYU010000011.1:16954-40451 GCA_964347455.1 uncultured Spirochaetota bacterium
GTATAGACACGGGAGTGTCGACCAGTTATCTGGGTGTGACACATTATGGTTGGGAAGACATAGCGGTGTTGAGGGGGATACCCAATATCGTCATTTTCTCCCCTAGTGATGGGCTTTCAGTGATGAAACTTGTTTGGGCAGCTGTCGGGCATGACGGGCCGGTGTATATCCGTCTCTCCGGTGGAAAGCCCATTCCCATTGTATATTGGGAAGACCGTGTTTTCGAGATCGGTGAGTCTATGACCGTGCGAAAGGGCTGTGACGTAACCCTTTTTACGACAGGTCTTATGGTTTCTCAAGCTCTGGATGCCGCTCGTCAGCTGCACGTCGAGGGAATCGAAGCTCGGGTTGTGGACATGTACTGCATTAAACCCATCGATGAAAATGCCATATTGGCGGCTGCAGAAGAAACTGGACTTATTGTGGCTGTGGAAGAGCACAATAAAACAGGAGGGCTGGGTTCTGCCATTTCCGAAGTACTGGCCCAAAGGGGCAATGCCCCTCGGCTCATCAGAATGGCGCTCAGTGATCAATTCTGTAATGTAGCGAGTCATCAGACTTTGCTGAAGCGCTACGAGCTAACCGGTGCGGGTATATATAAAACTGTAAAGAAACATATGAAGTAAGGTTACTGTGAAGCCAGTTGAATTATTTTATTTCATCTTTTTTGAGAAATTGATTTACCTCCTCTAAAGACTCAATACCTTCCATTGCTCCCTTTCGAGTTGCCGTCAGACCCCCCACTGCATTAGAAAAAAGACCTATCTTCTCGAAAGCCCAACCTTGGAGAATCCCGTATACAAATGCTGCAGAATAAGAATCTCCACAACCAGTCGGATCTATTACATTTACTTTCTTAAATGCATCTATATGGAGCCTTTCATCTTGGGTGAATATTGTACACCCCTTTTCTCCTTCCTTTCTCGCTACAATCTGAATGCCCTGATTCAACAGCTTCTCCGCTCCCCGATTCTCGTCTTCGGACCCTGTAATGCATTCAATTTCTCCTTTGCTCGGTAAAAAGAGAGTAGTTTTTTCCAAGACCGGTTTTAGAAGGGCTTCAATCTCTTCCTTCTTCATCATTTCCAGTCTCATATTCGGATCCAAACTGATGGGTATACCATTTGAAGCGGCCACGTTCACAGCTTTGATAATTGCTCGTTTTGCTGAATGACTGAAAGCCAGCACATTACCCGATATATGGAGCCACCGTGAACTCTTTACATACTCCTCGTCAATGTGTTCCGGAGAAAACCTCCCCGGCGCTGCATCACTCATATGATAGATAAATTTTCGACTCCCATTGGAAAAATAAGCGGTAAAGGCGGTACCTGTTGTTACTCCTTCCAGCTTTACTATATGGCTGACATCAACATTATCTCTTTGAAGACGCCCGATAATGCAGTCCGCAAATTCATCATTTCCAACAGTACCAATGAAACCACAATGGGCATTCAGTTTCGCCATCGTATCAATAAATATAGCCGGTGCTCCGCTTGGGAATGGGCCGATAATATCGCCAGGTTTATCAAACGGAATGTCCATTTCTTTTCGGAAGAACTCTACAACCAGTTCACCAAGAGAGATTGCATCAAAACGCTTATTTATACTTTCGGGATTCAATGAGGATAAAACCATCTAATTATTATTGTGTTATTATTCTGTATACTTATAATAAAGATCCGAGTCAAAATATTAAAGAAAAAAGGTTAAAGAGAATGCATCTATTCTGTAAGGAGTTCCAGTCGATCTTTATAAATCTGTTGGAGGATTGTTCATGATTAAGGAAGAGCTGCAGATAAAGGAAGAAATGGTAAGTAATCTAATAGAGAGGAAAAACTTCGCAGGCATAATTCTCAGCACACTAACAAATTTTTTATGGTTCACAGGAGGGAGAAGGAATCAGATCATTAAAAATGCAGATACCTCACTGGTTCACCTGGTAATAACGAAAAATAAGAGGTATCTCTTATCAACGAAGAGTGACGCAGATCGCATAATGGATGAAGAACTGGGTGATTTAGGTTTTGAATTGGTACTATACGACTGGTACAGGCATTCATTTTTAGATGCAATGGATAAAATTGGTCTGAAAGGGGTGATAGGGTGCGATTTCCATCATGAGAAGTTTCAAAACATTGAAGAAGATTTGAAAAAGCTAAGAGTATCACTATCAGATTTTGAAGTGGGGAGAGTAAAGGATCTCTGTAAAGAGTATACCCAATTGCTGACTGATTTTTGTTTAAATCTTAAACCAGGTGTAACAGAAACCGAATTAGCAGCTGCTCTACACTACTGTTGTGAGAAAAAAAATATATTTCCATTCGTTCTGATGGTGGGAAGCGATGAGAGAATTTTCAAATATAGACATCCGATTGCGACGAATAAAAAAGTAGAGAAGTATGTTTTGATCGCCACAGCTGTTGAGAGAGAAGGGATAAATGTTTCTCTGAGCCGTTCGGTTTATTTCGGAAAAATACCGGATGAGTTAAAGAAAAAGCAGAGTGTCGTAAATATCATTGAAGCGACCTATTTTGCACATTCAGTGCCGGGAACACCCTTAAAGGATCTATTTGCTATAGGGAAGGCTGCATATGCAAGACTGGGGTATCCAAACGAGTGGGCAAACCACACTCAGGGAGGTATAGTGGGATATACACCAAGGGAATTCCTCGTTACGCAGGATAGCGAAATAAAAATCGGGATAAACAACCTTCTTGGGTGGAATCCCACAGTACGAGGGGTAAAAGCTGAAGATTTTATTCTGGTTAAAAAGGATGGAATTGAGCAATTAACGATAGATCCCCGATGGCCATATGAAGAGATACGGATAGATGGAAAAGAGTTCTGCAAACCAAAGATCTTGGAAATCGATCACTAAGCGTTCCGTTATGACAAATACAACAGGTCATAAGAAATTTTAGAGCACAACCAGGGGAGGTAATTACATGAAATCAGAAATCAAGTTTGCTTCGGGTCTTCATGTTTTTGGCAGTACTGCAGATCGTTATGTTCTGAGTGGTTATAAACCCAAAGTTTCGTTGGATGAGATGATAAAGACTGCGACAAAAGTGAAAGATTTGCAGGGGGTCGAACTTGTCGAGACATGGCATATCAGTAAGGACAATGCAGATAAAATTCTTGCAGATCTAAATTCCGCAGGGTTGAAATTGTCCATACTCATACCGGATCTATGGGCGAGCGGTAAGTGGGGCATGGGGACATACACATCGACGGATGAAAAAATTCGTCAGGAGGCAGCGGATACCACAAAACGGGCCATGGATCTGGCAGCACAGGCAGGATGTAACCTCATCGATGTCTGGCTTGGACAGGATGGGTTTGATTACCCCTTTCAGGCCGACTACATACAGGCTTGGGATTGGACTGTGGAGGTGCTTCGTGACTGTGCCGACCATAACAAGAGTGTAACCATAGGGATGGAATACAAGATCAAGGAGCCACGGACCCATTGTTTCATCGGTACCATCGGAAAACTCCTGCTTCTTTTTGAGAAGGTAAAAAGGGACAATATTGGAGTTGTGCTTGATGTAGGTCATGCCCTCGAGGGTTACGAGAACATGGCTGAATCTGCGGCTCTGAGCAAATACTTCGGTGATAGGCTTACTTATCTGCACCTCAATGATAATTGGCGTTTGTGGGATGATGATATGATGGTTGGCTCTGTTCATACCATAGAGCTTCTCGAACTGATCTATTGGCTGGAAAGAATCGAATTCAAAGGCTGGTACTCTTTAGACATCTTTCCCTATCGAGACGATGCAGTAGGGGTTGCATCAGAGAGTATTCAATGGATAAAGGACCTTCGGAGAGTCATGTTCCATATCGGGTTGAAACGCATTGAGGAAATCATTGTAAAGAGAGATGCGGCCAGTGCCTCTAAACTGATAAGAGAAGGTATGTTTTCCCTTTCCGCACCCAAGTGACATGAAAACAATACTTCAGAAAGGAGTAACTATATGCCTAGGTTGTTATACGATCCAACGATTTTTGTTAATTCCTTGGATAGTATTGATCGCGAGAAATTCATCATTGCCACTTATTACATTGAAGATACACCGGGAACCGATTTCATCGATCATTTCGATCAACTTCAGCGATTAATTGCAGAAGGTGGTACAGGTGATTGGATGAGAGTGGCCGAGGAAACCGATGAGGTTCGAGAAACCCTTTCAGGTCGACTGGCGGGGTATTACGAGATACCGGCAGAGAGAGGTACGAAGAAAGCAATTATTCAGATAGCGTATCCTGTTGCAGTATGGAATACTAACCCCAATATACCCATGATGATGTTAGGACCAATGGGAAACTGTTTCATTTTCTCCAAAGCCTTTCGGCTTCTCGATGTGGCTTTTCCTGCCGGGATATCGAAATTTTTTCCCGGACCAAAATTCGGTATTAGTGGTATTCGTGAATATCTGGACGTACCTGATCGTCCGTTAGTACTTCACATCATCAAACCGAAGATGGGTATGACCCCAGAGGAGACAGCAACACAGTGTTACAAGACCGCTTTAGGTGGTGTCGATGTGCTCAAGGACGATGAAATGCAGGGCGATACTCCCAACAGTAGGTTTGATGATCGTCTTGCGGCGGTTTCCGAGGCATTGAAAAAGGCGGAAAAAGAAACGGGTAAAAGGGTAATGTACCTGGTATCCGTTACCGATGATGTTGATCGCTTAAATGAAAAAGCACGCCGGGCGGTAAAAAATGGTGCTAATGGGCTGCTCTTAACCTATTCAGCAGGGTATTCGGCACTCAAGGCACTTACAACAGATCCGGAAGTGAACGTACCTGTTCTTCTTCATGCATCACATATGCTTGCTCTCCTTCCCAACATCAGTTTTATCGTACTGGCGAAATTTGCCCGTCTCTGTGGGGCAGATATGACTCTGGTTCCCACCGTTTGGTCGAGTTATCAGGTGGCATCGCTGGAGGAGGGATTGCGGACTGTTCACGCCCTTCAGCAACAGTTTGGTGATATTAAGCGGACATTTCCGGTTCCCGGCGGGGGACTCCATCCTGGACTGGTCCCCCATGTGGTTGCAGAATATGGGACAGACATAGTCCTTGGTACGGGCGGAGGTCTTCTCGGTCATCCCGATGGGGCAACGGCAGGGGCAAAAGCGATGCGTCAGGCTGTCGATGCGGCCATGCAGGATAGGGATCTTGCAGAGGCTGCTGCGGATAATCCGGAATTAAAAAAGGCCATAGAACAATGGGGTGTCTTTGAAAGACCAAAAACTCCCTGGGGTTATGCCTCTGCAGAGTTTAGACCCAAAAGAATAGAAAGGGTTTGAATTGCATCATCACACTTTGCGTCTATAAAAGTCAGTCCTTTATAAGGTTGAGGAACTGCTCGTATGCATCGTCCCATAGAGTTTTTTGAGCAGTATCTGGCTCGTAGGTGGCTATATCAAAGGAGTTTCGAATCAACATATGACCCTCACTGATATCTGAAAGAAATCGATCCGCCATTGCCTGTACAATGATATTACCAATTGCCGTTGCTTCCACAGGGCCGGCCAGGACGGGACGCTGTATACAATTTGCTATAAACTGATTGAGAAGTGTATTTTGAGCTCCTCCTCCCACAATATGAAGCCCTTGAGCCCGACTCCCCTTGATACGCTCAACAATTTCCAGTCTGTTGCGATAGATCAATGCTAAACTTTCTAAGATCGTCCTCACTATTTCTCCTCTGTTTTCCGGTGGATTTTGATTTGTTTTTTTACAATAGGCAATAATTTCTCCTGGCATATCAGAGGGATTAAAGAAGGAGGGGTCGTTGGGGTATATTATTGATTGAAACGGTTTCGCGTTTCCGGCCATCTCAACTAATTGATCATAGCTGTACAGAGCACCTTCTTTTTCCCAATCGCGTCTACACTTTTGCAACAACCAAAGGCCCGTTATATTTTTCAGGAACCTGACGCTTTTGTGTAAACCTCCTTCATTGGTAAAGTTGTAATGAAATGATAGCTCATTAATAACCGGCTTCTTCTCAACTGTTCCTAAAGCAGACCAGGTACCAGAACTGAGAAAAGCCCAATCAGAACTCTGTAAAGGGATCGCAGTAACAGCCGAACCAGTGTCATGGGTAAGCGGGGCAATCACCTTCGCCGATTTAATCCCGCTCTCCTCTTTTATTCCACTATACAATTCTCCCAGTACCGTACCCGGTTCAATCAGTTCAGGTGTGATATTGAAGGGTAACCCCAGTATGTCGAATAGTTCCTGGGACCAGCAGTAATCATTATTGTCATAGAGCTGACTGCCACTTGCAAGTGAAAACTCTGCTTTTTTAGCACCTGATAAGTAATAGTTAAACAGATCGGCTATGAATAAAAAGGTGTCTGCAAGTTCTAAGGTGGGATGTTTCATTTGGGCCAGTGCATACAACTGAAATAGGGGATTGTACTGAAGAATCTGGATACCTGTTATTTCATAAATCCTTTTCCGTGTTATATGTTTGAATACGTTTTCGAACACCTCTTCGTTTTTTTTATCACGATATGCAAAGGGATACCCCAAAAGGGATCCATCCCTTCCCAGTAGACAAAAATCCACTCCCCAATTATCCAAGCCGATTCCGTCCAATGTGTGAATATCCTGAGCAGCACATTTTTTTAATGAATCTTTTATCTTTTGAAAGAGCGTTAATACATCCCAGTAATAGTGATCAAAAACATTGATCATCTGATTATGATATCGATTAATCTCTTCGATGGATAATCTGTTATCATTAATTCTTCCCACTAATGCTCTGCCTCCACTTGCACCGTTATCAATGGCAAGGTATATTTTGTTTTTCACTATCCTTTCCTCTTTCTTAATACAATTGGTTACGTTTATCAGGCTTTATATTAACACATCATTAATTCAATATGATAAAGCATCGACAGCTAACCAGAAATCCCTTGACAAAAATATATACAGGTTAAAGAATTATAGAGTACACATTGTCTGATTTTTAATCTTTATACAGTTCTTTTTATTATAGCATACCACTTTGAGGTTGTAATTTTTTGTTCATCAGAACTTAAAATTGTGACCTTCAAAACAGCATCTGCACAACCTCACAATTTCAACTTCACATTATTACTTCTCCATAAAGGAGGAATACAATGAAAAGGTTAAGTGTAATTATCACACTGTTCATTATTTTTATGCCGCTTTTCGTTTGGGCTGGCAGTAGTAAAGAGGCTGCTTCATCAGCTGAAAGAGGTGAATACCTTGCAGGAGAAGGTATCATCGTACCACCTGAGGAAGTCTACATTGATTCCTATGTTTCCTACATCGATTACAATTATCCGAGACCGAAGTCTGAGCTCGGTGTTTCGCTCTATACAGGTCATCAGCAGATCTCATCAAGAGGACAGGAAGAGATAATTCAAATCGGGATTCAGGGCCGGGAGACCAGCTTCGAAGATCTTCCGCCAATGAACCTTGCATTCGTTATAGATAAGAGCTGGTCCATGGGTGAGCAGGATAAAATGGATTGGGTTAAGGAATCATTCGATATTTTCATAGATCGAGTACGTGACAAAGACTTCGTTTCTCTCGTTGTCTTTGATGATGAGGCACAGGTCATCTACCCTTCCACCAAAATAGATACTATTCAGAAGCGTGAGATGTTTAAGCGTAAAGTTCACTCAATAATACCAGAAGGAGGAGACGACATGGAAGCCGGCCTCATGCTCGGATACCAGCAGGTACAGGCAAATTACCGAAAAAACTACATTAATCGTGTTCTTCTTCTTTCTGATGGAACGGAGATGTCATCACGACTCAAACGGGAGGCAGCAAAATCAGGCGATGTTCGTGTATCGCTTATCTGGAACAACAGAAATGATCTGGACATTCATGTAATATCACCTTCGGGTGAGGAAATATTTTATGCGCATAAAAGATCGTGGGATGGCGGAGAATTAGACGTTGACATGAATGTACGTGGTGAAACGACCAAACCGGTGGAAAATATATTCTGGCCCAAAGGTGGAGCCCCAGTCGGCCGTTATAAAGTATTTGTGCGTAACTATCGATACCACGAAAGAAGCAGGGGAGATACGTACTTCGAAGTTGAACTATGGGTTAACAATGAGGTGACACATTATAAGGGAAGTATTCGTGGAACTGGCAAGTATAGCGATAGAGTTGTATGCGAATTCAATTACACAGGCTCGGAATTTGTGAAGACACAGAGAACTGGTATTATGCAAATGACGGAATATTTCAAGGAAATGGGAATCAACGTTTCAACAATCGGGGTCGGCGTAAACTTCAATCTTGAGTTGATGAGAAATTTAGCGGAAAAAGGAGGAGGCAGTTCCCGATTCATCTCGAGCAGAGAACAGATGGAAAAAACATTCGGAAGTGAGCTGGACAGAATGGTTGTCCCGGAGGCCTGTGATGTTGAGATGAAACTGGTGTTTCTGCAAGACGTGGAAATTCTCAATACCTGGGGGTATGAGAACAGAATCGAGGGAAATACCATCCACTACTCACTACCCACCCTTCATCATCGAGATTACGAAACTATACTGGTGCAAATCTGGATACCGCCACAGAGGTTGGTAGGAAGACAGAACCTTGCACGCTTCTTTCTCACCTATAATGATACCTTAGGAAAGCAGCATTATAAGGGGCCATACTACGTGAAAGCGACTTTTGTGGATATGGAGTCTCCTGTTACCGGGTTCTCAGGTAGTATGGTTTTAAAGTCCGGAACCAATTTACATTTTGCACAGGCGCTCAAAGAGATAGGAGCACTGTATTATTCTCATCAGGTAGAGCGTGCTTTAGAGATTACCGTTGAGATAAAGAAGGAATTGAACAATGCCAACCTTCGTTTGGGAAGTAACGATTTTAACGATCAGATTGCCATACTCGACAAATACATCAATATTCTCGGTGAAGATTTGCAAATGGCAGTAACAGAAACACGCCGGATCGGATCGGATTTTGAAATAACGCCGCAGGTTGCAACAAGATCTCTCCATGATCATTGTAAGAACCTGTTTCAAGAGATGACTCTGGCCATGGGAACGAGTAGTCAAGGGGCAATCGCGATCTCAGGATTCACCACAAAGGATGGAAAAAAATCAGATTTAGTTACCCTGCTCAATGAGATGGCAATGATAGAGGTTTCGAAACATAGAAACCTGCAGGTTGTTGAACGGGATAAGCTTGACATGGTTTTAGACGAGCAAAAGCTTGCTCTCTCGGATCTCGTGGATACCACGAACGCCATTACAGTTGGGAAACTGTTAACGGTGAGTCACATATTGACTGGCACTGTACTGGAGATGCCTGGATCTGTAGTAATATTTGGGAGGATTATCAATGTAGAATCTGGGGAGATTGAATCTGCTGCTCAGGTGATCGTCCCGCGGAATAGGGAAGTTGAAGCACTTCTTTAATGCTGATTCAAATAAGTGTTTTGTCATCCCACGTATATTGCACTAAAACAAAGAACGAGGGAATTATTCCATGCGCAAATGGTCATTGATTTTCTGCTCGATTTTCATCCTCTATTCCGGATGCACAACCAATAGGAAGGTAATTCAAGAGAAAAGAGAAAGCGAAATTTTTCTTCGACAGAAACAGGAATTACTGGAACAAGCAAGGACCTATTTGAAAAACAGGGATTATGCAAATGCTTTGATAAGTATTTTAAGAGCAGAGAATATCGAAGATGAAGGGGAAGTTGATTATGCAATTGTAGAATTTAAGAACAATCTGATAGATAAGTTAAATGCCAGAGCAATTTATAAAAATGAGGATATTAAAATTGGTAAAGGGCTTAAAAATCCGCTTCAGTATATGATCTTTTATATGGAAGACGAGATAATATATCCTGCATTTAATGTACCTGTAACCTTTAACGTCAAAAAAGGTAATGCACAGATTGTTGAGGAGGTTTTTACCAACACGAGTGGTATAGGAGAATGTGTGGTCAGTAGAGTAGAGTCGTTGGTTGAAAATGAACTAATAATCAGTGCCGGGGTCTATTTTGAAATAGATGGCGAAAGCGTAACCATCGCTAAATTACGGCGAGATTTTACTCTCCATCGTACAAGCATCAAAGAGAAACCTATTGCATTTGTCTTTTTTGAAAAGAATATGGAAGAAATAGTTTCCAATTCCACATCAGGCTCCCTCATCGAGGATTTTTTTATAAAAAAGGGATATTCTGTTTTGCATGGAATAAATGAGAAGGATTGGGAGTTATTTAAATCGGCAACAAATGGAGATTTAGATTCCCTGAAAATGTACAAAGAAAAGTTAAAGAGTAAATTCCTTGCATTTGCATATATAGGCTCCAGCTTTTCAAGTAAAGTGACCGATGGTTTTTATTTTGCGAGATCCAATATAATTTTAAATATTGTGGACAGTGAAACGAATGAAATACTTTTTAACACAGTTGTTGAAGATGTAAAAGGTGCAGGCAATACCGAGGAGAAAGCGGGAAGGAAGGCCATTAACGAGGCAACAAAGGTGTTTATAGAAAAACTAGATAGTGAAATTGATAGTATTGAGCTGAATAGATAGGAAACATTTTATTCCGAAGGGGTAATACTATGTTTGGCTATTTAAAAATTTTCTTTTTGTTGATCTGCATTTTTATGTCTTTGTATGGATGTGTCACTACGACTGTACCTGTAGAGACCACTCCAACAGAAATCAGAGAAACAAGTGTCATGTCCCCAAGGGAGTCTCTCGTCATAGAAATCAATAAGGATCTATTACAGGCGGCTTTCAATGGTCAAGCGGCTGAAGTGAAAGCGTTACTCGAAGCTGAAGACGATGTAAACGCGATAATGGAGGAAGGTTGGACTGCCCTGCTGCTGGCCTCTGTGAGGGGTAACACGGATTGTGTGAAGGCTTTGATCGAGGCAGGGGTAGATGTTAACGGGGAAACGGTACGCGGTGGGACGGCTTTGATGTGGGCAGCAGGATCAGGTGAGAATCCAAGCGAAACTGTAGAAATATTGCTGGAAGCGGGAGCAAAGGTTAATGCAAAAACAGATGATGGCTGTACGGCACTGATGGATGCGACCATGCACGGTAATACCGAGACAGCGCGAATTCTTCTGGAAGCGGGTGCGACAATAAATCAGAAGACTGAGAATGGTGTTACATCTCTCATGATTGCGGGAAAACAGGGACACATCGAAATGGTGAAGCTTTTACTCGAAAATGGTGCTGAGGTGAATACCCGTAACAGGGAGGGTCGGACAGCCTTGGTGGAAGCTGAAACAGCAGGTCATACGGAAATTGTGCAGTTACTCAAGGATGCTGGTGCTGTAGACGCACCAAAATATTAAGATTAGGGGAAAAAGATGAAAATACTTTTTGTTGTGTGTTCTCTCTTCATTATTACTACCCAATTGGTTTGGGCGGCAGGTGAAAAAATGGAGGAGAGTGTGGATCGAGGAGAATATCAGGTGGCCAGGGGTAATATCATCCCTCCAGAAGAGATATACGAAGATTCATATGTGGCAGCTATTGATTTTCAGTATCCTGACCCTGAAGGGGCTTTTGGCGTAAGATTCTATACAGGTAATCGACAGGTTTCTACGCAGGGACAGGAGGAGATAATCCTCATCGGAATCCAGGGACGAAGGTTTACCTACGAAGATTTACCCACCATGAATCAGGTTTTCGTTATTGATAAAAGCGGCTCCATGTATCAGAGGGATAAGATGAACTGGGTCAAGGAATCATTTGATGTTTACATAGACAAAATAAGAGAAAAAGATTTTGTATCACTTATCGAGTTCGATGACACCGCAAGGGTAGTTTTTCCATCTACTCAGATGAAGGGTGAGAGAGTACGAGACAGATTCAGGGATACAGTACACTCCATAGTGCCTGGAGGCGGTAGCAACCTGATGTCTGGCCTGCAGCTGGGTTATAAGGAGGTGCTTTCGAACTACCGTAAGGATTACATGAATCAGGTGCTGTTTCTGACCGATGGAGTGGGCGGGTCTGAAGAGATGTATGAGATGGCAGCTACGTATCGGGAACTGGGAATTAATGTTACGGCAATTGGGTTGGGCGAGGATTGTGATCTTGATGTTATAAAAAATCTGGCTGATTGGGGAGGAGGAGGTTCCCGGTTTGTTTCAAGTAGAGAGAAGATGGAAGAAATTTTTGGAACTGAGTTTGGTCGTATGGTCATACCCGCAGCCCGGAATGTGGAGCTTGAGTTGTATCTACTTCAAAATCTCAGGGATGTAAAGACCTGGGGCTATCACGCTGAGATAGAGGGTCAGTGGGATAAGTATAAAAGTCAAGATGGCAAACCTCCTATTCCTTATGGAATAGCAATAGATTCAGCAGGAAATGTTTATATCGCTGATGATGCAAACAATAGGATACAGAAGTTTGATAGTAAAGGAAATCTTATTACCCAATGGGGACGTTTAGGAATTAGAAAATGGGATCGTGCAAATGAAAGCAAGGCGGATCGAGCAGAGGGTAGATTTAATAACCCTCGGGGTTTGGCAATAGATTTGAGGGGATATATCTATGTGGCCGATTCAGGTAATCCCAGGATACAGAAGTTTGACGGTGGTGGAAATTTTATTACCCAATGGGGAAGTCCTGGAAACGGAGAGGCACAATTCATCACGCCGAGCGGAGTTGCAGTGGATTCAAAAGGGTACATCTACGTGGCTGATACTGGAAACAACAGGATACAGAAGTTTGACAGCGAGGGAAAGTTTGTTACCCAATGGGGTGGATTGGGATCTGAGGAGGGACAATTTAACGTTCCTATTGCGGTGACGACGGACCTATTTAGAAATGTATACGTTGCTGATTTAAAAAATAATCGGGTACAGATATTCGAAAGCGATGGGACCTTTATAACAAAATTGGATGGTAAGGGAATTGGAGAAACATCGTTCAGCCCTGGTGGAGTAGCGGTAGATTATGATGGAAATATTTTTATTGCAGACTCAAGGAGTAATAAAATCCTAAAGTACGATATGGAGATGAGATTTGTTACTCGATGGGGTAGTTATGGCAGGGAGGATATAGAATTTGGTAATCTTTCGGCATTAGCCGTTGATTCCCATGGAAATGTCTATGCTGCTGATGCTGGTAATAACAGGATACAGATGTTTGACGGTGACGGAACTATCAAGATCAAACAGCCGATACGCTTTTTTCTTCCCACTGTAAATCTTGGTGATTTTGAGACGATTGTGATTAAAGCTACAATACCGAAACAGGATGAGGAGGGTAGCAAGAGTATCGCACGGCTCAAAGTGGCCTACACCGACATTGATGGAAATAGAGTGCAGATAAGCCCTATCGACCTCAATGTAAAGTTTGTTGATACGAATAATCCGATTCAGGGGATTTCCAATTCGGCGGTTTTAAAAGCCGCAACGATGTTGCACTATGCTCAAGCCCTTAAAAAAATAGCTAATGAGTACTATGATGGAGATATTCAAAGTTCTCTCTATATGACAAATGAGATAAAGAAAGAGCTGTACAATGCCAGAGAGCGTCTCGGGGATGATAGTTTTGAAAATGAGTTGTCTGTCCTTGAAAAGTATATAACGATAATTGGAGCGGAGTCAGGACTTGGCGAAGTGGAGACGACGAGGATGATCGAGGACAAAGAGATAGCCCCTCTGCTCGATGATCGTGATATCGTAGATCATCTAAACTACCTTTTTGAGGAAATGATGCTGGATTTACAGGCACGGGAAGCTGGTAATGTCGCATTGTTAGGTTTCAGCTTTCCAGATGATCGACATACGAGCATTTTGGACCTCATAGATAAAACTGCAGAATCGTATCTGTTAAAAATGCCACAGTACAGAGTCATCGACAGAGAGAGAATTGATGGAATCCTCCTTGAGCAGGAGATTTCGCTCTCCGATCTTCGGGATACTGATAAAGCCGTTAGGGCAGGTAAGTCGCTATCTGCTCACTACGTACTTACGGGAACGGTTATTGAAATGACTAAATCGGTTGTGATTTTTTGCCGGGTTATTAATGTAGAGACAGCGGTTATTGAATCAATTGGTCAAGTAATAGTGCCTCGCACTGAAGAAGTAAATGCTCTGCTATAGATTGATGGTTTTATCGACCTACTTCAACATTAGATTGAATCAGTTATTTTTTATCGAGGCTTAACAAAAGCGGTGGCAGGAACAGAAAGTCTGCGAGTAATGCGAATGCTATAGCTATTGCTGTAAGGATACCCATGTAAGAATTTACCCTGAATCCCGATAAGGCAAGTACAAGAAACCCACTCACCAGTATCACTGAGGTTTTAAAGAGTGCACTTCCAACAGAGTGAAAAGTATACCGAACAGCTTCAGGTGGACTCATATGTAACTGTCTTTTTGCGTAGAGATATTTGCTTAAAAAATGAATAGTATCATCAACAACTAATCCTAGGCTCATTGCTGCTAATACGGAAACACTGAGATTGACCCTTCCCATGATCAATCCCCAGAATCCTAAAGCCATCATTGCTGGAAGCAAGTTGGGGAGCAAACTGATAAAGCCTATCTTTACACTACGAAAGGCAAAGACAAGTAAACATGAAATAAGAACCAGAGCCAACCCAGTTCCAAAAAGCATAGTGTTGATATTATTTATTGTTAGATAGGCAAACAGCATGGCAAGCCCGGTTCCGTGAGTGTGCATGTGAGAGGGTGCGTTTTTATCTAACAACCGATATCCATTTCTCTCTAAATCTCGTATCTCTTTTGACGTGACATTCTCGAGCAAAACACTGAAACGTGTCGAAGAATTAGTAGCATTGATCATGCTATCCAAATCCATTCTAAAAGAGGGTGACTTTTTATGAAGCATCAGATACTGCGAAGCAAGCTCATGTCCTTCCGGTATACGGTAAAAGGCAGGATCATCTCCATGAATACTTTGATTGAAGCTTTTTAAAATATCCGTTATAGAGACGACATGCTTGACCAGTGGTTGTTGTTTATACCAATCCGTAAATTTTTCAACGGTTTTTAGAAATTCCAGATTACTTACACCTCCTCTTTCTCCAGAGTCAAGATTGTATTCAATGACACTCATACCAACAAGATGCTTTTCTGCAAAATTGGAAGCTATTCTAAAATCATTTTTCTCATCAAAGTACTCAATAAAATTATCATCGAGCTCTATTCTGAATAAGCCGGCAGCGAGCATGAGCAGCAATACAGCCATACCTACTAAAAGTGACTTTTTTCTCTTTACAACAAACGCTCCAAATACATCCATCGATTTGATGTTATGACGCTGAGTGGTTTTTATTTTTATTGGTAAAATCGATATTAGCGCAGGTAACAGTAAAATAGAAAAGAGATAAGCGGCCATTACGCCTACTGCAACTATATTTCCAAGGTCGTGAAATGGGGGTGTTTCACTTGCATTCATACTTAGGAAACCGATGGCGGTTGTTAAGCTTGTAAGAAAAACCGGTTCCATATTGATGCGTAATGATTCCAATAGGGCTTCATTTTTTGATTTACCGAGTCGCATGTGATAAAACGTTGTATTTAAGATATGAATGCTGTCAGCTATTGCCAGAGTAATAACGATTACAGGTGCGATAGCTGAGGGAATCGTAATTTCTATGCCTACCCATCCAGCAAATCCCATTGCAAAAACAGCAGAAAATATCGTTATCAAAACCGTTGTAAAGGTTCCAGTGAGTGACCTGAGTGAAAAGAAAATGATAGTGACCACTACCACAAACATTATAGGTATCAACCTCTTCATGTCACTTTGACTGACCTCTGTGAATGCATGAATAAAGAGAACTCCTCCTGTCAAATACACATCCAATTCCGGGTATTTTTCTCTGTACTCCTTTGCCTTTTTCCTCGCAAATTCTGTTATTTGAGGAATGGCATCAATTGAATTTTCAGGCGTTGCAATTGTTATGAGGATTCCTGCGACACTTCCTGTTTTAGAAACCAAATAACCCGATAGTGAGGGTTCGGAGAGAGCGATGCGTTTTATTCTCTCTAAATCTTTATCTGACAGCTCGATTGTATTTTGTACCAAATTCTCCATGGTCAACTCATGTCCCCCTGGCTTAATGTATTGATAGTTTGTAATTGAATTGACTCTTCTTGAATAAGGGGTTTGCCGGAGCTCATCGGTAAGTTCTTCAATAGCGGTAAGCGTTCTTCTTGAAAAAATATCCCTGTCTTTTGGTGCTATTACAAAGAAAACATTATTGTCTCTTGAGTAGGCATTCTCCAGTTCCTCCAATGCCTTAAGCTTTGGATCATCTTTATTAAAAAAAACCCGCTCACTACCTGAAAACGCTAAAAATCTGATTCCATAGGATACGAATGCGATAAGGGCAAGTATCGCTATGATGGCCACATACTTACGTCGCAGAATAAATTCAACTAGGCTCATATAAACATCTTGAATAGAAAACGACTTCACTGGATCCCCATTATTAAGTAAGCTGTCCACTATTATATCAAGAATTTATTTGTGTGGCGAATTTCAAGTGTATGTTATAGAATCGGCTAAGAGCGGAGGGAAAAATGGCTAATGTAAAAAAATGGGAAGGAGAAGATCTGTGGGTTGAAATTGACCTTGATCTTTGTAATGGAGCTGGAAAGTGCGCTGATGTTTGTCCATCCGGTGTCTATGAAGTTGCGGATGGAAAGGTAAACGCAGATAACATTGCAGACTGTGCAGAATGCGGTTCATGCCAGGATGAATGCCCCAACAATGCTATTTTAAGCCATTGTGCGTGGGAGTAAAAAATGCATCACAGAACGATGTGGCATTATCATTTGAAGCACCACCCGTATCATCCGAAACACCATCCGAGAAAAATGGATGAAAGGGCGAGAGAGGAGATTCTCACTTTTAACATTTGGAAGCTGTTCTTTATATTGGCAGTCCCCGGGATAATCGGCATGCTGATGTATGCAATCTATATCTTTATCGACGCCATATTTGTTGGGCAATGGGTCGGAAAAGAGGGCTTAGCGGCAATTTCCATTGTATACCCCCTTACACTCATCAACATGGGGATCTCATCCTTCATGGGTATGGGGTCTGCCTCGCTTCTCTCCCGTGCTATTGGCGCTGAAGACAGAGAGACTGTATCAAAGATCCTTGGCAACAACACCCTGTTCATTCTTGTACTGTCAGCAATCTTCACGGTTGTTGGGTTCTTGTTCGCTGAACCTCTCGTGCGCTTTGTTGGAGGGCGGGGGACAATTCTGGCTTATGGCAAAAGCTATTTCCGAATTGTGGTTCTCGGGTCCTTTTTAATAAACTTTATCGGCACCACGAACATGTTGATCAGGGCAGAGGGACAGATTAAAAAGGCTACGGTTATAATAAGCATTGGCAGCATACTCAACATAGTCCTTGATCCCATCTTCATAAAAGTTCTTGGCATGGGTATCAGAGGTGCGGCAATCGCAACTGTCCTGGCAATGTTTGTGACAGCCATCGTTACGCTCCTGTACTTTCTCAGAGGTAGCAGCGAGCTGTCCTTTGACAGGAAGGGTTTTCGATTCGCACCTCATCTGATGCGGGATATCTCCTCAGTTGGAGTATCCAGTATGGCAATGCAACTTATGATAGTGATACAGCAGATCATAATATTCAAATCTGTCCGATTTTACGGGGGAGGCGATGAGCTTGCTCTCATTGGTGCAACATTGAATATGCTCTCATTCGCGCTCATTCCCCTGTGGGGGATTACGCTGGGTCTCCAACCTCTGATCGGAATGAATTTTGGAGCCCATAAGTATCCGCGTGTAAAGGAGGCGTTCTACAAATTCCTCCTGGCAGCGTCGGTGTTTACAATAATTGTTTGGGCAATATTCATGGTATTTCCGAATAGAATCCTCAGCATGTATATCACCGACCCTGCGTTGGCAACCTCAGGAGCAAACATGTTTCGAATGGTTATGGGTGCGTTCTTTCTACAGGGATTCATTCTTCTTCCCGCTACTCTCTTCCAATCCATAGGCAAGGGTGGGAAGGCCAGCTTTTTACTCCTTGCCCGTGAGATACTGCTCTTTGTGCCTGTCGTTGTCGTACTACCTCTTTTCATGGGTTTGAACGGGATATGGCTATCAATTCCACTCGCCGACGCGTTGATTGCCGTACTCGCCATTATTCTATTTATAATTGTGTTCAGAACAATGGGAGTCTCACAACAGGAAAATTAGAAAATAAACTGGAAGGTTTTCAATGCGCTATGAGAATATGCCATGACGTGCACGAGCAGTAATCACGATCATGAATATAAGGGCAGCTGTTGATATTAGCGAGGCTAAAGGAATAAAGAAAGAAAGCACAAATCCTATTATCATTACAGTAATACCAATTAGGATGATCTTCTTGAACGCAAAGATTACCCTTTTATCAATGTCCGGTTCGACAAGTCGTAACTTTCCCGTTGCGTACTGCCATAACCCAAGCATTATCAGTATCGATGCGAGTGTGGAACCTGCATAGAATATCCAGGGGATTTGGGTACCAATTTGTGCATCAGGGGCAAGCGCCTTGTTCTCCCTGAGTACTGCACTCATAAAGGGCACCAACGCTGCTGACATCAAGAAGAGTATATTCAACCAGACAAGGACTCCGTCTGATCTCCTGATGAAGTGGAACATGAAATGGTGTAATATCCAGTAGACCCCCAGCACAATGAAACCCATTGCGTATACATAAAACTCCGGTAATATCTCAACAAAACTTCTAGGGACCTCTTCCGATGCTGTGTTCGTGCCGATAAAGTTCGGAATTGAAAGCTCGAGTACAAGTATAGTCATGGCAATGGCGAAGACTCCGTCGCAAAGAGCCTCGATGCGTGAAGAACTTAGAGTATCTGTCCATGGGCTACTTTTTCGTGGTTTGCCTGAACTTCTCTGTTCCATTTAGTGCTCTCCTTGAATTTTGGGTTAGTATCAATCTAATCTGATCACGTATCTTATAGCTCTTTGAAAAATTGAAAGGGTATGTCGGTTTTTACTGATAATACACTGATTCCTGAAATTATATCAAGAGTAATTCCAACCGTTCATGATAAATGCTGGTACATGGTACCACCCAAATTGTGCTAATGTTAAAAAATTTTTGACAAATATTTAACTATCCTGTACTCTTATTCAAAGGTTATTACTGTAGAAAAGGATTGATGAATTATGTCGTCTGTTTCGGAAAAAAGTAAACCTACCGTGGGCTTCTTCACATTCACCTGCTGTGAAGGCTGCCAGTTCACCATGCTGTTCATCGATAGGATCATGTCTCTCCTCGAGGGATTTGATATTGTCTACTTCAATCTCTTGAAAGAATTCAACCTAGTGTCAGAATTGGACCTGGCATTTGTTGAAGGAGCCATAACAACAACGACTGAGATCAGAGAACTGAAAGAAATAAGGAAAAAATCGAAGTTTGTTGTAGCAATGGGCACCTGTGCTGTTAACGGCGGCATTCCAGCCATGAGAAATTTTGTCGGTTCAGACACCTTGAGAAAATATGTTTACCACCATAAAAAGCATCCTGATTCTATACCCGCAGGAGGAATCGGTGAGCACATCAAAGTTGATTATCATATGAGAGGCTGCCCAATTATAAAAGATGAGTTTGTCAATTTCATAGAAACGTACCTCCAGGGAAAAATTATGGAGCCATTTCAGGGTCCTGTCTGCAGCCAGTGTCCGAGGAGGGGCGGAAACTGTTTTTTAAAGGAAAAGACAGAGTGCCTGGGAGCTGTCACGCATGGGGGGTGCAATGCGCTCTGTCCTAGGGACAATATTCCATGCATGCTGTGCAGAGGTCCAACGGATAAGCTGAACGTAGCTGTAGAGATAAAACTGTTTGAAAAATTCGGCATAGATGTGAAAGAGATTCATGATAGGCTAAATATGTTTAAAAATATCGAAGAAGTGCTTTAAAAGAAGAATGCTTTTATGATTATCTGAAAAGGTGGATTCTATAGATGGCTACAATTGCTTTGGATCATATCTCAAAAATAGAGGGTCATGCCAAGCTAAACATAACAGTTGATAAGGGCAAACTTGAGAATCTGGAATTGGAAATATTTGAAGGGGCCAGGTTTTTTGAGAATATCTTGAGGGAGAAGAAATATGACGAACTTCCCCTAATATCCTCCAGGATCTGCGGAGTTTGCTCACCTGCTCACACATCAGCGTCTATACAGGCCATTGAGGGTGCCTTTGGTATTTCTCCACGCAGGGAAGTTGAGCTTATGCGTGAGCTTCTGACAGTTGGCGGGCTTTTGCAGAGCCATGCTATGCACCTATATTTTTTAGTCCTTCCCGAGTACCTCGGATATGGAAGCGCACTTCAAATGATTCCCAAATACCAAAGGGAAATCGACACGGCCTTAAGGATCAAACGTCTGGGAAATAACATTTTGACCGTTATTGGAGGGCGTGATATTCACCCTCTAACAACTATTGTGGGTGGATTTTCAAAAGCACCCACTTTGCAGGATTTAAAATCGCTTATGGATAAACTGGAATCTGCCCGGGAAGACGCCTATAAAACATTCAAGTTATTCTCCAGTCTAACCTTCCCTGAATTTGAGCATGAATCAACCTACATGGCAATTCATAGCAATAGCTTGCTGGGAAACAAGATCAGTTATCTTAAAAACGGCAACCTCGAACATTTTCCCCATGACTACGAGAGTTATATTGAGGAGTACTTCCAGCATGATTCCACCGCTGAATTTGTGGTGGTTGGAGGCAAGGGTTATACGGTTGGAGCCCAGGCAAGGTTGAATGTTAATTGGGAGCTCCAGGATAGGGAACTGCGAAGCCTTTTAAATGTGCATCATCCTTCCCATTCGCCATTTTCAAATATTGTGTTTCAAAGCTTTGAGGTCATGAGTAGCATTAAAAGAGCCATGGAGATTGTAAAGGAACTGTTAGAAAATTCGATCAGTACCGAACCACCAAAAGAGGTAAAACCCAGAGCTTCAACAGGAATCGGGGTGGTGGAAGCCCCACGGGGCTTGCTTTTTCATAAATATTCTTTCGATGAGAAGGGTTATTGCACCTATGCGAATGTGACAACACCTACCTCACAGAACCTGAGGATGATTGAGGATTGTCTTGAGGCTTTTGTAAAGGCACACCTTTATCTGCCAAAGGAAGAACTGATAGGGGAGGTGGAAAAGCTCATTCGGGCCTTCGATCCCTGTATAAGCTGCTCTTCACATTAGCATGAAAGGGTGATGTGAGAGTGAAGGATTCGGCAACTTGAATCATGAATAGATTAAGACTTATCCTTTATATTCTGTTACCTATCATTATAATTGTCGTGTTCGGGTTATTTTATATGCGAAAAATCTCCCGCGATATCCAGGCGGCTATAATCCCTCATTCTGGTTGGTGAAAAGTTGTGCTATAGATGCCATGGAATAAAGGAAGCACCTGACGGAATTAATTATGAGACCTGTCACGGAACGGTAATACCTGATATATCAATCATGGAAACACACAACAAGAAGTATACACCTGGTTTGGAAGAGATTAAAGAGCCGTCCTTCTGCGGGTAATGTCATGAGCTATCTTCATTTACCGGTGACCTCATTATCTCTGTTTACAGCGAATGGATGGGGAGTGATGCTGCTCAAAAGGGCATTACGTGTCAGGGATGCCATATGAATCAGGAAGAGATTTACACTTATGCCGTTAACTGTTCTTATCCCTCATAAATATATCGAAAATACTCAGCTTCAGAGCCGAGAGGTGCGCCCATTGTGCTTCAAGCTCCCCTCTGATTTAAAATATCAGGTTAGTTCAATAGAGATTACCTTGAAGTTGTATGAAGTAATGGATGAGCATCAGGGGGATATTACAAAAGCTCACCGGATCAGCGAGCCCATTTATCATAAGTATATCGAAGTATCCATGAGAGAGTTCAGGTAAAATGGCAGAATCGATTAAACGTCAAGAACCTCACACTATAACAAAAGATCAAAAATTACAATCCAACGCTCAATACTTTAGAGAACTCGAGAGAAGAGTACACACTGCAGTAAAGAGATACTCAAATGTCAACAGAGGCGCAGGACAAAATTCCATAACATCAACGAAACTCCTTGAGAGGGCCCGGGAAATCGTTCTTGAATATATGGGATTGAGTAAAAGTGAATATGTCGTTGTATTTGGTTCAGCAAGGCAAATAAAGAATCTAAAATCTGAGCTGAAATATTGTAACAACAGTTATCAATTATTCAGTAATAAGTTCGGTTTACCCCTGGGACTGGGGGCTTTTGCAGCGAGAAAAAATGCTCTGCCCAAAGGTGCTCCATTTGTAAGGGGGGGTGGAATTGTCAAACTGGTTTCTCGCAACTTTGTCATCTGGAAAGATGCTCCAGAGAGGTTTGAAGCCGGTACACCAAACATTCTTGGTGCCATAGCCCTCGCCGCGGCATTGAGGATGATTCTCATCAATAAAAATGAAAATATTTTTCACGATAAAGCAGCCCCATGTTCAGTAAAGAGTATTCTCAACAATGATGGTCTTGAGGATGTGTCTGGTATGGAGTTACTATCCAGACTCCGTGAATCCGTTGTCGGCAATGGCACCCTTGTTCCAACATCAAAGGGATTGGTACCCTATGTCAATTTTGATAATGCTGCCAGCACCCCGACCTTTGAGGTGATATGGGAGGTGGTTCGAAAAACCTGGGAACAGCCCGAACGAGTATTGATTGATATAGTGAAAGAGGTGAAGAGAATATGCGAGCGATTTTTTCATGCACCGAGCAACCGATATGAAATCATCTTCACTCAAAATACCACTGAGGGGATCAATATCGTTGCGGAGTGTCTGGCAAAAACTGCTGAGAAAGACCGTTCAGTTCGACCTATTGTGCTCAATACATATGTAGAGCACAACTCAAATGAGCTCCCATGGAAATATACATCTGGAGTACGAATCCTGAGAATTCCAGTGGATAGAGAAGGATTTTTAGATTTGACCAAATTAGAGAAGACTCTGTGCGACTACAATGACAACCAGAATTATGGAGATAAACGCATCAATATAGTGGCTATCAGTGGCTGCTCAAACGTTACTGGTTCTTTCAACGATATCGAAAAAATAAGCACTCTTGCACATCGATATGGTTCAAAGATCCTCGTTGATGGGGCACAACTTGCAGCTCATCGTGCCATTGATATGGAAAAAGCCGGAATTGACTATCTGACATTTTCCGGTCATAAAATGTACGCTCCATTTGGTGCGGGGGGATTAATCGTTCGAAAAGGACTATTGGAAATAGATAAATCTAGTTTGGATGATATACGGTCATTGGAAGAGCTAAATATTGCAGGCATCGCTGCAATGGGCAAGGCCATGGAACTACTGAATCGTGTAAATATGGATGTGATTTCGGAGGAGGAGGGGCGGTTAACGAAACGTGCAGTTACCGTCCTACACCAAATACCGGACATAAAAGTTT
>CAYFYU010000011.1:40461-45996 GCA_964347455.1 uncultured Spirochaetota bacterium
CGCACAAAACAGAAAGGGTTAAGAGGGTTAATGAAAGTATTTGGTGTATTTGATGAGACAGTGGAAAAGTTCAAAAGAAGAGGACCTGTTATAGGTTTCAGTATGAAAAAGATCCATCATAATCTTGTTGCTAAGTTGCTCGCTGAAGAAGGAGGAATTGGTGTGCGGGATGGTTGTTTATGCGCTCATCTTTTCGTCAAGTATTTAATGAAAGTAAGTGTCCTACAGACCTTTTTCGCCAATATATCAATGCTTCTCTTTCCAAGACTGACAAGCAAAAGTCTTCCCGGTATTGTTAGGATAAGTTTTAGTATAGTAAATACAGAAGAGGAAATTGATCACTTTATTCAAATATTAAAAGAAATTACTGATAGACCAGTTCCCATTGTCAATCAATTTTTTGCCCATTTCTATTATGGTACACCAAAATTACCCAAAACAGCAGTGGAGGCTAAAATTATAAATTTCATAGAGACCGAGATACAGGATGTTTATTCATGGGCGAAAGGAAAAGCAGCGGGTGATGAAAAGCAGGCTTAATATGCATGGTGTTTTAGCCTTTCCACAACTACTGATGATCACTACTGTATCGGCTGGAATTATTATAAACTATTTCATACCCATCAACTTGATACCTCGAGTAATTCAGTTTTCTTTTGGTATAGCGATTGTATCCTTTGGGATATTGATAGCTTCCTTCGGTTTCCATGAATTCAGGAAATATAGGATGAGCATCGACCCTAAATTACCTCCTACTAGGCTTATCACAACAGGCCCATTTCGATTTACAAGAAATCCCCTCTATCTGGCCCTCTGTACCATGGAGTTTGGAATTGGAGTTTTATTGAACAATATCTGGATTATTGGGATGGTCTTACCCATAATAATTATTCTGACATTCACGGCGATTTTAAATGAAGAACATTATCTATTTGAAAAGTTTGGAGAAGAATATTTGAAATATAAATCTTCCGTGAGACGCTGGTTGTAATGGATAGGTGAATGATTCTATAAGAAAGGAGGGCATCAATGGTCCAGGAGACTCCAACTGCTATTGTTACTGATGAGGAAAAGGATAAAGAGGTGAGTTTCAACACTCTTCTGAACGAATCGCTGAGAATATTCTTCAAGGACGCGTTGCGGATTACCGTAAATAATCCATTGCAGGCGTATTCCTTTCTCAAAACGGTTATCAGGCAAAAGAGAGCTGCTCATGTGAGGTTAAAATGGAAGGAGCGGGGTTTCCATGTACCTCCTATCGCTATTTTTAGTATCACGAACAGGTGCAATCTTCACTGTAAGGGGTGTTATTCATGGAATTTGCACCGCTCCTCGGGTCCTGAGATGAGTGATGAAAAATTAAAAACGGTATTAAACGAGGCAAAAGAGCTTGGCATTTCATTCTTTGTAATAGGCGGGGGCGAACCCTTTGTACGTAGAGAGATTCTTGATCTCACAAAGGCTTTTCCAGAAATCATTTTTCTGATCTTCACCAATGGTCTGCTTATCGACGGAGAGCTTATAGGGCATTTAAAGAAACAGAAAAACGTTGTACCAGTAATCAGCCTTGAGGGATTCGAGGAAGACACCGATCGAAGAAGAGGAGAGGGTGTTTTTAAACATCTGAAAAAAATAATTCTAAAGCTCAAAAGTAATAGGATTTTTTACAGTGTCTCTATTACGCTTACACGATACAACTTCAGGACCGTGACTGATGAATCATTTATAAAAAATCTTGTTGACCTGGGGTGTAAGCTTTTCTTCTTCGTTGAATATACGCCGATTCAGGAGGGTACTAAAGACTGGATTCTACGTGCTGAGCAGAGAGAGAGTGTCATGGATTTGGTAAGGTCTTTTCGTTCGAAATTTTCGAGTTTGTTTATAACCATACCTGGGGATGAGGAGGAGATTGGAGGCTGTCTATCAGCAGGTCGTGGCTTTGTACACATCAGCGCAGATGGCAATGTGGAACCATGTCCTTTTGCACCATACTCTGATTCCAATCTAAGGGATTCCTCTCTCAGGGAAGCTCTTCAGTCTCAATTCTTGAGGACAATTCGACAAAATCACACTCAATTATGTGAGACGGAGGGAGGCTGCACTCTTTGGATGAAACGCGAATGGGTACAATCTTTACTCTCTTAGGGATAATATTTATACACAAAAAGTATCTGAATAATTGGATAGCACAATAATGAGGTTCGAATGAGGAGGTAGTTATGGAAAATGAGAAAAATGAAATAGAAAAAGCAAAAAAGATTGCGAAGAGTAAAATTGATTTTATCAGACATTTGGGCACCTATGCATTTGTTATGATAATCCTTGCGGTAATTAACAATCTTACCGATCCAGGGGGCTATCAATGGTGGCTATGGCATGCGGCTATATGGGGGGTTTTTGTGTTAATTAATTTCCTCAAGGTTTTCATTTTCAAGGGGAGCGCTCTTAAACGGTATGAAGAACGGCTTGTAAAGAGAGAAATGGAGAAAATGAAACGAGGATCTTAGCTATAGACGACGGAAGCTTGAGAGACAGTTTGTCCTATATTCTTAAAAAGCTTTTTCTAATTCGGAATCCGTGAACTGATGTTTACATAATTAGCATCGATAATTATAAAAAGTTGGGGATAGAACGGGACTCGAACTAAATCGCCAATTTCGTTTTACAACAACATTCGTAATGGTCTGACAATTAGGGCAGTACGTCTTCATTCTCGTCCTCCCTGTTTTAAAATAAATTTTCTAGCTGTATAAGGCCTATATATACAAGGAGTGGTATTGGCATTGTTGCAAGTACAGCGGTAAGTAAAAACCATTTCGCCCGATAAACGTAACTTGCACCAGCAAGGATCGAAATTCCACCTCCACCACCAGTAATAGAGTTACCAGGCAAGTTAAACAAAACAGCCAGCAAAAGATAGCGATACCGTAACAGGAGACTACCCGCTCTGTGTTTTAGCAGGGATCTTCCCAATTTGGGTCGTTTAAGCATCTCTTCCAGCCAAACGGACCTGTCTTCTCTGTAATGTACAATCCCAACACGGTTTATTATTTTAATGATCCAATTTTCAGGTAGATTTTTTCCTATATAATATGAGAGCATCAATCCTCCGACAGTTGCAAGGTATACTAAAAGTATCCCTTCTCTGCCGAAAAGGAGCATGAGTATTAGACCCAGTTCAACACCGGGTACAAAAGGTAGGCTCAGGAGGATCATATATATAACACTTCCTCCAATGAGTATCCATATTCCCCTTTGAATCTTTGCCAAAAGGATCAGGTCTTTTATACTGTTCGTATATTTATGTATGGCATACTACCAAAGAATGTATACTGCAGCTAAGATGATCAGGATCGATACAATCCGGAAATAGGGTTGTATTCTTTGACAAGTATTCTCCATTAAAATCCTGCGTATTGCTGGCTTTTGGATGAACATAGTATCTGCGATCAGTGTCAGCTTTTATAAACAAGTTACGATTTGGACCGTTATCAGGCCGACGATAAATAAAATAGTTATTTACAAACGGGTACTAATCTTCAATGAGCTGATAATTGTGAGCGTTTAGAAGGGTATGTTTTGACATAGAATAACTCTTGCAAAAAAAAAGGATCGGTACCCATCAGGAGAACAATAAAAGCTCTCGATCTGTTGCAGTAGTTGTTTAACAGTCTGCCATCAGTAAGTTGTTAAAGAATGTTTATTAATAATCATATTAAATATATAGGAATGATATGATAATATATATTTAAAAATATTCAAGCATTATTAATATACTTAGTTACTGATATATAAAATTTTCCTCTTAATTTTATATCATTACATGTATAAGCGAGGGTTTAATTAAATAGTGACACACCATCTTTGAATGTATAATGTATACAAGAAATAGGGTTTGAATAGCAGGGGAGTTTCTCATGATTGACGCGAAACAAGCGGTAAAAATGGCGATGGAATATTTACAGGATATGTACAATACGAAAGAGTTTAAAGATGTCATGCTCGAGGAAGTCGAGCTGAGCGAGGATAATCAGTATTGGAATGTGACGATTGGTTTCACAAGACGTCAGGTAACAACAGCGGAAGGCCCTATGGCGTCTTTGGTAGGACCTACAGAGGCATTCAAACGTGAGTTCAGAGTATTCACGATCGATTCGAAGAGCGGCATTGTTCGTTCTATGAAGATAAAGAAGAGCGACTAAAGGTAAGCCCATTTATTCCACTACGATTCGATTCAGCCACTTCACCCATTTTCCTCCCAGAAGGTCTTCGGCTGCGACTCGCACGGGAAAACCACGTGCCTTAGGAATGGTGACACCATTAACCTTTAAAGCTAGAAAAACAAGATGTTCCTCTATCTCATTTCTACTTAAACTATTTGAGTAGTCGTCGAGTCCATAAAAGGTTACTTTCTGGTAGTCATCTTTTACATGAGCCATTTCGAGAATTGTTAAAAGGGGAACACCCCCTGTGGAGTGCTGGTCGCATGGAGAAGCTTTGTTGCTTCGTATACGAGTTCCGGGTCCTCTTCTTCAGCGGTATTCGAAGCGGCGATGGTGATTTTCTGACTGGACTGATGGATGATAGAAAAACTGTCTGCAAGGATTCGTTCGGTCGAACAGTGTAGAGTAACTACAGCCAAAAAAGGGAAGCATCCAGTATAAGGTTACTAGATATGTAAATCTATTTCTCATAATATTGTCCTCATCAATAAAGACTGTATTGTAACATAGAAATGGCAACTGTCACCGTAATTTTAATGCAATCTTACCGATAATGTTAAAAAAGGTCAGATAAATTACAAGGACCGCGATATATTTGCTAATATTGGGGGAGTATGCAATAATGACGTTAGGGAGAGACAATGGCTGACATCCATGACGAAGTTGTATCAGAAATTTACAGAAGCTATTCGGAAGCCCGTCATTCAAGTCAGAAAACTGAAACTATCGAAAAAGGTGTAAAAGATATCTTTCTAAATTTAAAAAGATATGTGAATGATCCCGATAAGTTAAAGGAGAAATCTGAGATTCTCTTAAATAAGCTTCAGGACTTGCTTGATCGCTATTATTATCAGAACGAAGAGTTCACTGAACAGTTGCTCTTCGAAGCGAAAGCCTACATTCTTGAATTGAGTACGAGCTAGCCATCCTCTTCCCATCCTCTGTTACTTGTGCACAGGTGATCAGTTGCTTTTATGTATATTTTCTTAGATAAGTTTTTTTTCATTTTTCATACCACGCTTATAGGCTTCAACCTCTTTGGGTGGATCTGGAGAAAAACAAGATTACCGAACCTCATTACCTTACTGCTTACCCTGTTCTCGTGGACTCTTCTCGGTATTTGGTTCGGATTTGGATACTGTCCCTTCACTGAGTGGCACTGGCAGGTTAGATTAAAACTTGGATTCCATGATATGCCTGTGTCTTACACGAAATTTCTCGTCGACACATTTACTGGCACAGACGTAAATGAAACCCTCATTAATATACTGACGGTATTGCTGCTCCTTCTCGCCCTCCAGGCGGTCGAGGT
>CAYFYU010000011.1:46006-63748 GCA_964347455.1 uncultured Spirochaetota bacterium
TCCAGAGCCAGGCCAGTCCCTTTGATTTTGGCGTCCCCATGATCAAGCATTCCTAATCAATACTTATTAATATTAGAGACTGGCGTAGAAAATTATTTTGACATTTCCACTCTCTATCGGCACATTTGAATAGAGCATAAGTTTGCATGCAGGTGTATGGGGGAGTCAGAGGTGGGATTTAACTGTGGAATAATCGGTCTTCCGAACGTTGGAAAATCTACCATATTCAACGCACTTTCCGCTGCCGGGGCAGAGATGGCTAATTATCCCTTTTGTACGATCGAACCAAATAGGGGTATCGTTGAGGTACCGGATGAGAGACTTGTAAACATTGCCGAAATTCTGCATAGGGACAAAGCGATCAGGACAAGGATAGAATTCATCGATGTTGCCGGACTGGTGAAAGGTGCATCAAAGGGAGAGGGGCTTGGCAATAAATTTCTCGGTCATATTCGAGAAGTGGATGCAGTAGTACATGTGGTCCGCTGTTTCGAGGCGCAGGATGTAGTTCACATTCCGGGCGATGTTGACGCAGTGAGAGACGTCGATATCGTCAAAACTGAACTGATGCTTGCGGACCTCGAAATACTGGAAAAGGCAAAACAAAAGCAGATTAAGCTCTCTCGGTCTGGAGATAAAAAGGCGATATCTAAGGCGGATTTTATTGCTCGGTGTATCGGTCATTTAAATGAAGGGAAACTCCTGAAGACCATGGAGTTGCATCCCGAAGAGAGGATGTACCTCCGGGAAATCGGACTTGTTTCGACGAAACCGGTGCTCTACTGCGCGAATATTGATGAAAAAAACTCCTTTCTGGTAGCGGTTGAGAAGCTCGAAGCATATGCAAAGGAGGAAGGATCGGCCTTTTTGGCTATTATTGGAAATCTGGAAGAGGAGATTTCTGAGCTCCCGGACGATGAAAAACAGGAGTTTTTAAAAGCCATGGGAATCTCTGAATGGGGTTTAAACCGCCTCATTAAGGCTGCCTATGCACTTCTCGACCTGATATCATACTATACTGCTGCTACAGAGCTTCAGGCCTGGAGCGTACAACGTGGCACAACGGCACTAAAGGCTGCAGGAAAAATTCATACAGATTTCGAAAAGGGATTTATTAGGGCTGAGGTGTTTAGCTACGCTGATCTGCTTGAGGCACACTCAGAACAGGTTGTCAGGGAAGAGGGTAAACTCCGCTCTGAAGGTAAAGATTATGTTATTAAAGATGGAGATATCATTCGATACCTCTTCAATGTATAGGGATCTGGTGCAAACAGAACCCGGTATTGAGAGATGAGTAAGGAAAAGGGACACGATCCGTTGAGTTTTCTCGGGGAATCACTTGCATTGCCCGATACCCGAGAAACCACGCTCAAAAACATTAAACTCATTGTTAAGATCCGATGGTTTATTTCACCGAGTATATATGTGATTATGTTTGCTGCATCAATTTTTGGCTTGTCGCGGACTAACGCATTCTCAGAACAGCTCCTTGTCAACGGAATCAACCTTGGTTTTATCCTTGTCGTGAATATCGCCTATGCATTGCTCGTTAAAAGAGTCATGAGACTCGGTCCACTCGTGCTCTTTCAGCTCTTCATCGATGTAGCTCACTTCAGCTTTACCGTTTACAAAACAGGCGGGGTTACTAGTCCCTTTGCCTTTCTCTACTTCATGGTTATTTTCTCCGCTTCGATTCTCGTTTCTGGTAAAACAACCTATATTGTGGCGGGTGGATCATCTTTCCTCTATTCAGTCATCGTAGTACTTGAGCTAATCGGTGTGCTGCCCCATCAGGATTTTTTTAGTCCTCTCCTGGGATTACAGGAAAACTACTCATTCCTGACGCTCTCCTGGAGCTTTTCCATTTTTTCGTTTTTTGCATTCGCAGCTCTGGCATCATACCTGAGCGAACTTCTGCGACAGCGGCAGAAGAAGCTCAGATTGTCAAACGAAATACTCGCGAAAAAGGTAAAAACGCTGCTTTTGATTTATCAAACCGGAAAGGCGTTGAACACGTGCAAGACGGTGAGAGAAGTAGTCGATTATATACTCTCGGAACTTATCGACCATTTGAAACTCGACAGGGCTCTGCTCTACCTTAATATCAGAAACGAGTATCTTCGCCTTTACATGGTCAAGGAGAGAGTTGAGGCCAAAGCGGTCAGCACCTTTGATGACAGCACACTAAAGAGAAAAAAGATAAAAGATGTCAAAACCTCTCAGCGGGTTAAAAGTAGAACAGGGGAAATTAACATTGATATTCCCTTACAAAGGAATGCCGGTCTCACTGCACGGGCTGCAATTGGGAGGGAATCCTTCAATATACGAAATCCGGAGAAATCAAAGTATATAAATATCGAGCTGGCAAAAAAGATAGGAATGAATCCCTTTGCGCTCTCTCCACTGGTCATTCGTAACAAATCGGTCGGTGTAATTGGCATAGACCGTAGTTATAAGAACGGATTTATAACGGATGAGGAGTTCAAGATTCTGCAGATGTTTGCAAACCAGGCGGCCATAACGATCGACAGTCTCGAGCGTATCGATCTGGATTTCAGAAAGACCTATGGCCTTTAAGTTACAAGTAATTTGATTTAATCGGTGTGATTTGTGTTACCGCGATTTCAGGCTCTATTCAGCACCAAGTGATTTTAAATATTCATAACTTTTGCGGACGTTTTCATCACTCCCGATCTCTAGAGTACTGTATTTCACATTTCGAAGCGTTTTAAAGATAGATGGCAGGTCAATTACACCTTCCCCCAGTGCAATTGGACTGAATCCACATCCAAATTGTTTTCACCTTTTTTCCTCCCACTCGGCGGGTAGATCCTTCCGGTGTACATGCCATATTCTGTCCTGGAAGGGTTTCGCGTACTCTACCGGATCGGAGCCACCTAGCCATGAATTTCCGGTGTCGAAGTTCATACCAAGTTTATCAGCATTGCTGAGTGCATCCATAATGGCCTTAATCCCTCTAAGCGAATCGGTAAGGGGTCCGTGGGATTCAAGTAGAATGGTAATACCAAGATCCGCCGCCATTCTGAGTGGTTCGTATAATTTTTTAGCAGTTGTGAATACCTGCTGGTCAAAGGTGAGATTCTCGCCTTAGGATGTTGGCGGTTAACCCTCGGTCGTTATGACATGGGGTACCTTCATAAGTGTTGCTAACTTCACGGCCTGCATCAGCTCTGAAGTGCCATAGCGGGAAGGAGAGCTCGGGTCAAGAAGAGAAGCATGGGCACAGAAACTGGTAATCGTAAGCCCATGTACCCGAAAGAGGTGGCGTACATCAGCCGGGTTTTCATCGAAACTGACAGTTGCTGAAAAACCGAATTCTCGGGCAAGAGAGCTTCCCAGATGGTTATCGGTTATATCCGCATAGCAAAAACCCAGCTCCGCTATTCTTCCCAGCTGATGACTGAGAGGTTGAAAAGGATCAACCAGAGCAAAACATCCCACTTTCATTTTTAAACTCCTTTTATACAGTATCGAAGACTCGGTTTGCCTTTGGGCTGCATTTATACCATTTTTTTTACCACATTACAAATCATATTTGAAAAAATTAAGGGCGGTAAGAATTATTGACGCGCCCTTAAAATACAATTATTGTTACGTAACATCGATATTACCAAGCAGCGCTCGGGGAGGTTCTCATGTTTGGACTCTATGTCGGTTTTGTTTCGAGCATAGTAGCTATTGTAACGGTTATACTACTCATTCGGGCAGTACTTGTAAAAGAAGAGGGCTCCGATGTAATGAAGCGGATAGCACATCAGATTCAGCTTGGCGCAACAGCGTTCTTGAAGCGAGAGTATACCTATATCACCGTTGTTGTTGTGGTCATCGCTGCAGTTATGTTGGCTGCACCTAGGTACTTCGGTTATCAATCAGCAATTTCTTTCGTTGTGGGAGCTCTAGTATCGGCATCGGCTGGGTATATAGGGATGACGATTGCAACTCGGGCGAATGTCAGAACGACCTGTGCAGCGCAAAAATCGGGCATGCGTGGCGCTCTCAATATCGCCATATCCGGCGGTGCAGTTATGGGTTTAAGTGTTGTTGGGATATCGCTACTCGGTCTCCTCGTCCTCATGTATGCCTATGACCTTTTTGGAGAATCGGATCCAGCACAGTTCCTGCGCAAGTTGAACACCATAAACAGCTATGCAATGGGTGCGAGTCTCTTTGCATTGTTCGCACGGTCGGGTGGGGGCATTTACACCAAGGGAGCTGATATGGGGGCCGACCTCGTCGGAAAGGTAGAGGCTGGAATTCCGGAGGATGATCCGAGAAACCCCGCAGTAATAGCTGACAATGTTGGTGATAATGTGGGTGATACGGCCGGTCTGGGAGCTGATCTCCTGGAATCCTACGTCGAGTCAATCATAGCGAGCATGGTTCTGGCTACATCGGCTGTCTCACTGAGCGTTATGAAGCTCGACCTGGAGGGACTGCGCACGGTTAAGAGTCTCGTCCAGATGGTTCTCTCAATAGCCGGAGGAGGTATAATCTCCTCGATTATCGGTGTTCTCTTTGTTAAGATCGTGGCTAGAAAAAATCCTCAGGGAGCACTTCTGGGAGGCACCTACGTTGCAGCAATACTGACTCTTCTCTTTGCCGCCATCATCATATCCCGATTGGGTATAAGCTTTGGTGATAAACCGTACGGCAAGTGGGGGATATTCTGGAGTCTTGCCGCAGGCATCATCTCAGGAATTATTATCGGATTTGTTAGTGAATTGTACACCTCAGGGAAGTATAGACCAGTCAAAAAATTAGCGAAAAACAATGAGACGGGCCCTGCAATTGGTGTTGTAGGAGGTATTTCACTGGGTTTGAAGAGCGTGTTCTTCCCCGTTATTGCACTCGTTTTCGCCATCGTTATTGCATACGCAAATGCGGGCATGCTCGGAATAGGGATTGCGTCATTTGGTATGTTGGTGACGACGGGTATGATCGTTTCTGTCGATTCCTATGGTCCTATTGCTGACAATGCGGGGGGGATTGCGGAGATGGCAGGACTACCCCGAAACGTTCGAGGAGTAACTGACAAACTCGATTCAGTGGGTAATACGACTGCGGCTATCGGAAAGGGTTTTGCCATAGGATCTGCAGCATATGCTGCCATTGGTCTTCTTGCAGCATACATTGTCTCAACAGGAATATCTGGAGGATCTCTTGCACTGTCTTCAATCGAGGTGATATCAGGATTGTTAATTGGCGGTATGCTCCCCTTTTTGATATCCTCGATGCTTTTTGAGGCTGTTCAGAAGGAAGCATTTCATATGGTCGAAGAGGTGAGAAGACAGTTCAGGGAGATCAAGGGCCTCATGGAGGGCAAAGCAGAACCCGATTCAGCAACATGTGTTGATATTGCGACAAAGGGTGCACTGAAGGGCATGATGCTTCCAGGAACGATAGCAATACTGTCCCCCCTCATTATCGGGATTCTCTTCGGACCGATAACCCTTGCAGGGATGCTCATTGGAGCAATTGTGACCGGAATCATTATCGGTATACAGTACGCGAATTCAGGTGGCGGTATGGACAATGCGAAAAAGTATATTGAGGAAGGAAATTTCGGCGGTAAAGGTTCAGATGCTCACAAGGCAGCCGTTGTGGGAGATACTGTCGGTGATCCAATGAAAGATACTGTTGGACCCTCGATCAACATACTGATAAAACTCATGAGCGTAATATCACTGGTCTTGGTACCGTTCCTGAAGGAGGTATCGGGCATCATTTGGAATCTTTTTTAAGGGGTATGGCATTGAAGATTGAGTATGATACCGGATATCAGGGCTGCTTTGTATGCGGCCAGGAAAATCAAAAGGGGATGAAAATTCACTTTTTCTATGATAATGAACAGGATGAAATGTTTGCCCGATTCAGGTTTCCTGCATATATGCAGGGTTATGAGAAGGTGGTGCACGGCGGCTTCATATCAATGATACTTGATGAGGTTATGGCAAAAGCATGCCTGCATCGGGATATGACGGCCGTTACCGCTCAGTTCGAGGTTCGGTTTAAAAAACCGATCTACATAGAAGAAGAGTTACACTTTTACGGTAAGATAGCTGAGGTAAGGGGTAAGAGTATTAAAACAGAGGCCCGATGCACCGATTCGGAGGGTTTCGAAAGGGCATCAGCACGTGCCCTTTTTTTTCGGTTTTAGAAATCACCCAGTTGTTTCTGAGCACTGGGTAGATGTGCCACGCTGTTTAATCTGCGAATTATAAAATTTCCATTTTCATTGATGATTTCATTTATAGAGCAGGTATCGATCTGTATTTTCCAGAATGAAGAGGTCGTTAAACCGAGTATACCGAGTAGGATGAGTTTAAGGATGACACGGTGTGTTACAATCACACTATTCTGAGTCTCTGTTGTTACGATCGAAAAAAATGTACGCCAGGATCTTTCAAAGCACTGGTTCAGAGATTCTCCATTTGGAAATGTACACTTTTCCGGATGCAACTTATACAGGTTGTATGAGTCTGGATACTTTTCCTGTACCATCTTTACCGTCTTTCCCTCCCATTCGCCAAAGTGAATGTCTTGAAAGCCCTCTTCGATCTTTATATTGGCTCCAGTGCATTCAGAGATTAAGGTGGCCGTTTCAAGAGACCTTTTCAGGGGAGATGTGTAGATACAGCCAATGGCACAACTCAAAAGCTTTTCGCCTGCACTTTGGGCCTGTGCTTTTCCTTCTTTGCTGAGCGGAATGTTCCTATGACCTCTAAAAAGGCCATCCCGATTCCACTCGGTTTGTCCATGTCTCACCAGATATATCATTTTCAGCAATCCTTTAATTTATTCTAATGTTTATTTGAAACGTATAGATAATAAGGATAAATTGACGCGGAGAGTGCTTGGTTTCGATACATTTATTATTCACATTAAATAGTTTGACTTTTGTCAACCTGTACCATAATATTAGGGCGAAGTTATACTCTTAAAATGTTGTTAGCATTTTTAGTATTAGCAATAGTGGGGGTTTTTCTCTTCATCGCTATAATAACATTTTATAGCAAAAAGGATTTTTCAAACAGCACAAACCAGGAAACTGCCGAGATCGCAGGCCCTCCAGCCGTGCAAACTCAACCTGTACCGGAAGCGGTTATTTCGACCCCTACGATTGAGAGTCAACCGGAGCCGGATGATAAGGGAGAAGGCCAGAGGGATTATATCCCGATTCTACACTTCGATGAACCTATTCCCGGATTGAAAGGAAGGGTATTCGTTCATTTTGATGGTTCGGGCTCTTTATTTACCCTTGAGACGCCCGCTAAACCTTCTGATATAACTCTGAAACAGGATGAACTCGAGAGTGTCTTAAAGGGGAGACTCCTCCTGACCTCAAGGTACATCGTTATTTTTAATGAAGAAATTCAAAAAAAGTTCGCAATTACAACTATAGAGCAACACCATTTTCAGAGTTCTTATATGATTTTTAAGAGAAAGAAGGTAAAGGTAAAAAAAGATATTATTCAAATAGATGGTAATCTCAAGGAGTTTCAATATATTCTCGATGCACTGATGAGGTGAGCTAAATTTACCAAAAGAGCATTGAAAATATTCACTGAAATAGAATATTGAATTTTCGTCCTTTCTGAGAGATGGATCATTATCACTATTCAAAATACCACTATAGGCCACACAGACGGAAGAGAAAACTTTTCATCTCAATACTCATTCTCATTTTTATTGGTGGTGGAGTGTTCTTCAGTGTGTTTTTCCTCAATGTATATACACTCTACGCCCACATGGTCGATCTTTACAGGATATGGTTCAATGACTACAGTTTTCTTGAGAAGAGTATTGATTCCGGCAATTACAATGTAGCAATACATGAAGGAACACCTTATCTTGAGCGGCGGCCGTACAATCCTCGTCTATTACGGTACATTGGTGAATCCTATTACTACATATCTATGAGTCTGACAGGAAATGAGAAGGAGGAATCCTTAACCAGTGCGATACGATACCTTAGAAAGAGCATTGTTCTCTCACCTTTCGATGATGTCCTTACAAAAGCTTACTATATTCTCGGCATGTCATATTTCAGAAAGGGAATATCCTACTATGAGCTTGCAGCTGAATATTTGAGACGTTCGTTGGAGTTAGGATACAATGATAATTCAGTATACGAAATACTGGGATACTGCTACTATAAGATTGGGGCGCTTGACGATGCGGTTACCTTCTTGGAAAAGGCAAAAATAGAAGCCTCACGAGATATCGTGCGCCTGTACCTAGCGTTTACGTATAAAGAGAAGGAAATGTATGAAACAGCCGTCAAGGAGCTCAATTACCTTATTGACAACACACGGGATGATGCAATTTATGAGGAGGCTTTCTCAGCACTGATCTGGATTGACTTTCATGAAGAAAGATTCGATGTTGCCAAAAAGAACATACTTTCCATTCTGGAGGTCAATGAAAACTCCGCTTTTGCTCATTTCTGGCTCGGGAATATCTATGAGATGGAGGGGGATTTGATCTCCGCAAGAAAGGAGTGGCGTAAAACTCTCAAGATCGATCCCAAACATATTGGTGCAATAGAGAAACTGTATTGAAAGGACTTCTATGGTATTCGGGAAATTGTACGGTGCTTTTTCAAATGACATCGGCATAGATCTGGGAACTTCGAATACCCTTGTCTATGTTCGAGGTCAGGGTATCGTTTTATCTGAACCATCAGTCGTTGCAGTACACAATTCATCGAAAAAGGTACTCGCCGTTGGTCAGGAGGCGAAGAGAATGCTCGGAAGAACACCGGGTGAAATTATTGCAATCCGGCCCATGCGAGATGGGGTGATTTCCGACTTTGAAACAGTAGAGAAAATGATAAAGTACTTCTTTCAGAAGGTACACAATAGGAGGGCACTCGTTAAACCCCAGGTGGTACTGGGAATTCCCTCATGCATAACGGAAGTTGAGAAACGAGCTGTGCGTGAGTCTGCCGAGCAGGCGGGAGCTCGCGAAATATATCTCATTGAGGAATCCCTCGCAGCGGCTATCGGGGCCAACATACCGATTCAGGAACCAGCAGGTCATATGATTATTGATATAGGGGGAGGAACTTCAGAGATTTCGGTTATCTCTTTGGGAGGTATGGTCATCACTAACGCAATCAGGGTTGGAGGCGATGAGTTCGATGAGGCAATCATCAATCACATGAAAAAGATCCACAATCTTGTCATAGGCGAAAGCACGGCGGAAGAGGTAAAGATTACAATAGGAAACGTGTATCCCGATAAGGAGGTGCAATCGTTTGAAATTCGCGGAAGAGATTCAATATCGGGACTGCCGAGAATACTAACTGCCGACTCAGTAGAGATAAGGGAGGCTTTGCAGGAACCGACTACCATCGTTCTTGAAGAAATAAAAAAGACTCTCGACCAAACGCCTCCGGAACTTGCAGCAGATATCGTTGAGCGGGGTATAGTTCTGACCGGTGGAGGATCCCTGCTCAAGGGATTTCCGAAGCTCATCAGCAAGGAAACTGGCGTGCCGGTTATACTTGCAGAGAATCCACTGACCTGTGTTGTTCTGGGGACAGGTAAATTCCTCGATGAATTAAAATACTTGAAAGATTATCGATAGCCTTGATCCACAGTCAATTTAGAGTTCATCCGAACTTTATATGAATCATACACGAACCGTACGGAATAGAAGTATACTGGTACTTGTTTTTCTCCTCTTCATCGCTTTTATCCTCATGAGTATCTCGCAGACGAAGTTTAGTATACGGTTTAAATCCCTTGCATATGGCTTACTCTATCCGTTCCAATTTACCGGTGCAAAGTCGATAACACTCGTCAAGGATTTCTTTTCCAGTATAGAAAACAATAGACAGTTGAAGGAAGAACTTGCCCAGGTAAAAGCACTTCTTGAACAGTATGAACGAAGCCAGTATGAATTTGAAGAAATAAAGAAGGAAAATGAAAGATTGCGCAACCTGATCGGCATACAATCAGAGCTCGAATATGAGACTGTAATTGCTGAAGTTGTTGCGAAATCACCACAAAACTACTACAAAACACTGGTTGTAAACAGGGGAAAAAACAACGGTATCGAAAAATGGATGCCTGTTGTCGCTTATCAGAATGATATGAAATGTGTGGTCGGCAAGGTTATTGATGTGCAACAATTCTCCTCACGGATTCAACCTCTTATCGATCAGTCGAGCTATATTGGAGCAATGTTGGTGAATTCCCGGTATTCGGGAATATTGCAGGGACAGAGCCCCATATCTGAAAATACTCTGCTACAGTTTATTGACCGGAGAGCCGAAATCAACTATGGGGACCTGGTAGTAACCTCTGGAATGGGCGGTGTGTTTCCGAAGGGTATCGTAATCGGTGAGATTATTTCAGTGTCTAAAAAGAGGTACGGAATTTTTCAGGAGGCACTGGTTAACCCGTTTATAGATTTTGGACGCCTAGAAGAGGTGTACATTATTACGAAATCCGTAACTGAGGATTACCAGTAGGCTCCTAGGGGAAGAATAGTCCTGTGAAGAGATACATAATTTTCATTTTGTTCGTAGGATTCTTTGTTTTTTTTCAGTCAACCTTATTCTATTCGAATTTGAATATAAAGGGTATAAATCCCGATTTTCTCCTCATAACTCTTTCTATTACAGCTTTTCTGCTGGGGCCGATGCCCGGACAAATTTTCGGTTTCGTGACAGGACTGACTGTTGATATATTATCCGGAGGAATTCTCGGAATTTCAGCATTTACCTTTACAGCGATTGGTTATAGTGTCGGAATTGTGGGAGGGATGGTTTACGGGAGAAATATGCTCGTTTCGATTATACTGCTTTTTTTTGTCACCATTGCAAAGGCAGCTCTGTTAAGCATGCTTGCAGCCATTTTCCTTCATCCGGGATTCTTTGGATACTTTTCTCAGGGAAGAATTTTTCTCGAAGCAGTGATTAATAGTCTCTTAACCCCACCGCTGTTTTTTATTATTATGAAATTAAATAAGCTGGTAAGCGAGTAGTAAGATGAAAATAGTGCGCAGAATGATTCGTTCGGATCAGGGATCTGAAATGAAACGAAGAATTTATATTTTCTCAGGCATCCCGATTCTCTTTTTCCTCTTGATCCTGGTTGTTTTATTTTACCTTCAAATAGTACAGGGTCCTCAATATGCTCTGAAGGCAAAGAAAAACAGGGAGCAGTATTCAATACTGCCCGCCATACGTGGTATCGTGTATGACAGAACGTATAAAACTATTCTTGCTTATAACAGAAGGTCCTTTGCCGTAACAGTTGTACCTCAGAATCTTCCTATCGATCATGACGAACGTGATGCCCTTTTAGAGCGACTCGGACTTCTTCTCGATATGCAGAGTGAGGACATTGAAACCATTCTTGGGCAGAAGAATTACTCTCAGTATGGTTCCTTTGTAATTAAAACGGATGTACCTTTCAAGGATATAGTGTTTCTTGCTGAGCACAACAGGGAATTTCCGGGAGTTTACTGGAAAAGCAAACCCTTACGGGTGTATCCCCATGATGATCTACTAGCTCACGTGATCGGCTTTGTCGGGATGATTAGCGAAAATGAGTATATTGAGCTCAGTGACAAGGGTTATAACATCGAGAGTGTTATAGGAAAAAGTGGTGTGGAGAAGATCTATGATCTGGAATTGAAGGGACGGGACGGTTATGTGAGACGAATTGTTGATGCAACAAACCAGGTGGAAGCAGAGATCATCGACAGAGGTGCGGAGCCACAGCCCGGGAAAAATGTTGTGCTGACGATCGATAGAGACTTGCAGCGTATTGTCGAGAAAGCTCTTGGAAATAATACCGGGGCCGTCATTGTATCGAAGCCTGCAACCGGAGAAATTCTTGCCATGGCTTCCTACCCGCGTTTCGACCCGAACTTCTTTGTTTCGGGCAGTAATGGTGAGGAATTTAAAAAGCTAACTCTTGATACCCGGAAACCATTTCTCAACAGGGCCATACAGGCACAGTATCCTGCAGGGTCGATTTTCAAGCTCGTTGTCTCTCTGGCGATACTCGAGTCCGGGAAAATTCCTATAGACAAAGGATTTACCTGCGGGGGGGGATATCAAACGGGAAATAGATTTTTCTCCTGCTGGAAAAATCATGGGACAGGAGTCGATCTGCACAGAGCGATCGTCGAATCATGTGATTCCTATTTTTATCAGACATCACTCATTCTTGGACCCGAAGTAATAGCAGAATATGCAAGAAAGGTTGGTTTCGGTAAAAAGCTGGGTATCGATCTCATTGGCGAATCCGAAGGCATTGTGCCGGATATTCAGTGGAAAAGGGAAAACAGGAAGGATATATGGTATGATGGAGATACCCTTAACCTATCCATTGGTCAGGGATATTTGCTTGTTACACCATTACAATTAAACGCCCTTACAAACCTCATTGCAAATCGTGGTGTGCTTATGAAACCCTATATCGTCAGGGAGATCCGGTTTGCAAAAAATGATGAGATCTCCTATAACAGAGCGCCCCAAATTCTCATTAATAGCAATATCGAACGCTCCAGGTTCGAGTTTATCATTCAGGCGATGCGAGGCGTGGTGACACATGGTACTGCACGGTGGGGTGGTGCAGTGCTTTCAGTTGAAACCGCAGGAAAGACGAGCAGTTCAGAAGTTCAGGGCATGCCCACTCATTCCTGGTATACTGCCTTTGCTCCATATACGAGCGATAATGGAGACCTGGTAATATCGGTAACGGCAATAATAGAGCACGGTGGTGCTGGAAGTGTTGCAGCAGCTCCCATAGTGTCCGAGATAGTTGAGGCTTATTTTTCCGGAGGTGATCTCTATATGGCCCGCAGGAATATCTGGAAAGCAAGGGCATCCCTGCGCAGAGAGGAAGGCTCAGGAGGTGACCTGTAGGTTACCAGAAATTAATATTAAGGTTAGTTCAAGGATAGGTATAATAGTGGCTGAGGCGATCCCATGAAAAAAAAGAGCCCTATTGGTCCTGTCAAGATCGATTACGTACTCTTATTTACATTTGTAGCTCTTTTGTGTATCGGCATAATCACCATATACAGTGCGGGAGGAGGATCGCAGGAGAGTGGTGCTGGCGACAGGCAGCACGTTCGTCAGATTTACTGGGCTTTTACGGGCTTTGTTATCTTCATGCTTATACTGTTTGTAAACTACCATAAAATGGGAGAGTATGCATTATTCATCTATATTGCGGGAATTCTACTGTTGATCATGACGCTTCTCATCGGGAAGCAGGTACGGGGTGCTAAAAGTTGGATAACCATAATTGGGGGTTTCGGTTTTCAGCCTTCAGAGTTTGTAAAGCTTGCGTTGATCATTGCCCTTGCGCGTTTTCTTGACCGGATTGGAGAAGACATTCGGAGTCTTAAAAACGTTATTCTCTCACTCCTTATCACTGTTATCCCAATGGGGTTTGTGCTCCTTCAACCTGATTTTGGCACAGCACTGGTTTATCTACCAATTTGTCTCATCATGCTCTATTTTGCGGGAATCAAATATACCCATCTGCTCTCGCTCCTCATCATATTTGGTATTGCGGTCGTTCTACCCCTTCTGACAACTTATAGTAAGCTTACAAGGTCTGAGACGCTTGCATTCCTTCAGGTACTTGATGATACGAAGATTGTTTTCATTATTGCACTGATTTTTGGTTTTTTGACTTTTGTCATGTTTATATTGTACCGAATCAAGAAAAAGCCAATTATCTACAAAGCAACGACTATTTTTTTGATATTTTTTTCAGGGCTTATTTTAGCTGCACCCCTCGGCAGATTTTTGAAGCCTTATCAAAAGGAGAGGCTCGTAGTATTTTTAAAACCTTCCATCGATCCCTTCGGTTCGGGTTACAATATAATTCAATCCAAAATAGCGGTTGGTGCGGGAGGATTGTACGGAAAAGGCTTTATGGGTGGAACACAGAGCCAGCTCGGTTTTCTGCCCGAAAGAAGCACAGATTTCATATTCTCCATATTTGCGGAGGAATGGGGATATTTGGGGACATTTGCACTTGTGGTGCTTTTTGGACTATTCATCTACAGGGGATTGGTGATTATCTATGAGGCAAAGGATCGATTGGGCCGACTGCTTGCAGCTGGGATTGTCGGCTTGTTTCTTTTCCATATTGTTATCAATGTTGGTATGACGATTGGTATTATGCCCATTACGGGGATTCCTCTTCCATTCCTCAGTTATGGGGGCTCTTTTCTCCTCACCTGCATCGTTGGAGTTGCAATCCTGGTTAACATTGAATTGAGGAGATATGCCCGTTGAGTTCATCTCTTTATAGAAGGGTATTTCCTCTTCTTCACAGAGTTCTTAAACCTGCCCGGTACATAGGCAATGAGTTAAACAGCATACAAAAGGACCATAATGAGGTGGAACTCAGAATGGTTCTTTCCTATCCGGACGTCTATGAAGTTGGAATGTCCAATCTTGGACTCAGGATACTTTACGAATGTGTCAATAGGGAAAAGCGGTTTTGCTGTGAAAGGGTTTTTACACCCTGGCCAGATTTTGAAAGGGTTTTGAAAGAAAACCGAATCTCTCTCTATTCGTTGGAGACCTTTACACCACTTGATCAATTCGATGTTTTGGGTTTTTCAATTGGATATGAACTTCTGTATACCAATATACTTGCCATACTCGATCTCGGCGGTATTCCACTCCGTAGCAGTGAGAGAGATGAGTCTCATCCCCTTGTCATAGCGGGCGGTCCTTCGGTCTATAATCCCGAACCGATGGCAGATTTTATCGATGTCTTCATAATTGGAGATGGAGAATCTTCGCTTATGGAATTTCTCCATAGGTATCGAGCTTTGAAAAATTTGTCAAGAAGAAAACAGCTACAGCATCTGAATGATTTCGACTTCGCCTATGTTCCCTCCCTCTACAACACAATCCACATGGATGGATATTTGCTAACCGATATCAAAAAAACGGTAAGGAGGAGAATAGAACCAGATCTCGAACAGCTTCCCTATCCTGTAAAAACGATTGTTCCTCTTATAAAGATTGTTCAGGACAGAGTCACCGTTGAGGTGAACAGGGGATGTACAACCGGATGCAGATTCTGTCAGGCTGGGTACGTGTATAGACCCGTACGTGAGAGAAGTGTACCGAATCTGTTGGGTATTGTTAATGAATCGCTGAAAAACAGCGGATACGATGAAATTTCACTGGCATCGCTCAGCATTGGAGATTATACCGGATTGCATGACCTGGTGAAACTTATCTATCGTGAGTTTGCAAAAAGTCATGTGTCCGTTTCGTTACCCTCCCTACGTGTAAACAGTATGAATCTTGATATACTGGAGTTGATCGGGAGCGTGAGAAAGTCTGGGCTTACCTTTGCGATAGAGTCACCAGACGAAGATGTACGAAAAAAACTCAACAAAATCGTTGATCGGGGGCAGCTGAACGAGATCATAGAACATGTGGTACTCATAGGCTGGAGGCTTGTTAAACTCTACTTTATGGTCGGTATTCCTGGAGCAGTAGATGAAGCAAAAAAAATAATCGATTTTATAAGAGAATTTAAAAAATCGAACCCCACAATTCGTGTGAACGTCAACATTTCGGTATTTATACCGAAACCCCACACACCATTTGAACGGGAAAACCAGCTGAGCCTTGAACGCTCGCAGGAGCTTATAAATCAAATAAGGGGAGCCTTTCGAAAAGAGAAAGTTCAGGTGAAGTTTGGGAGCCCCAAAATGAGTTTCATTGAAGGGATACTTTCCCGTGGAGATCGGCGTTTGGGAGCGCTTATACACAGAGTATATCGTAAAGGGGAACGTTTCAGTTCGTGGGATGAAATATTTAACTATGATCTGTGGATGGGGGAGCTCCAAGGGTGTGGCATAGACGAGAAACTCTACCTGCAGAGCGATAATCGGATTGAAAAGTTACCATGGTACTTTATCGATTGTGCTGTGAATAAGAGACACTTACAGGAAGAGCTGAAGAAAGCCCACGCCGGGGTTGCAACCCAAAATTGCCTCTACGGTGCATGCTCGCAATGCGGTGTCTGTGATGAAATTATAAAAAACCGAGTGGCAAAAGAGCAGGGCAAAACCGATACTGTAAAATCCACAGAGGCGAATAGGGATCACAGGAAATCATTAAAAAGCACCATCGAATCCAAGACGTACAAGGTGTTGTTCAGTTTCAGGAAAAGAGGGATTTATCAATTCATATCTCATTTGGATCTCATGAATTTTTTTATTAGAACGGGAAGAATGGCTCGAATGCCCTTTAAATATTCAGAAGGATTTAATCCAAAGCCTCGATTTACCATACCATTTGCGCTTCCCCTGGGCGTGGAATCCGACTATGAGCTCGGTGAAGTACTATTAAGCAACCTGCTTGAAGTGGATGATTTCATCGATCAATACAACAGGGAACTTCCGGAACAGTTGAAAATTCAAAGCGCAGCGTTGCTCGAAAACAGTAGGTCGATAGCTTCAAACGATTACTTTCATGACTATCGGATTGAGATGAAAAACGGCTCCACCCGGTCTCTCATCGAAGGGGTGTTCAATATTAGTGAAAGTAAAAGCATGAATTCGAATCCTGACTGCTTTTACGTGGTCGGTGATGATTACCTTGGCGTTCGGTTAGATGGCAAACGGAGCATAAAAAAATTTATAGAAGCGGGGAGTGATGCTGGCCTTTTTCATGGGGTAAAACGGGTAATGATCTGGAAACCATTCGAGGATTTGCTCCAGCCATTCATATAGTTGTCTGGGGAGATAATTTCTTAAATAAAATTGTTGCATTTTTTTTCGATACAGTGTACATTTTTCTTAGATAAGTCAATTTATTTTAGTTTATTATAAAGATATGTACAGTATTAGGGGTAAAAGTCCTTGACTTTGCAGGTACGGTGAGCTATATTTGTCGCGCTTGAAACCTTGAGTGAAGGCTCAAGGTTTTTTAACGGAAAAGCACTGATCTTTGAAATCTAAATAGCAGGCCCTCGGGGAGAGTTTCATTTAAAAAACGAAAGAAACTATAATTACGGAGGGTTTGATCCTGGCTCAGAACGAACGCTGGCGGCGTGTCTTAAGCATGCAAGTCGAACGGGATCCCAAAGCTTGCTTTGGGGGACAGTGGCGAACGGGTGAGTAACACGTGGGTAATCTACCTCTGGGTGGGGGATAGCACTAGGAAACTAGTGGTAATACCGCATAATATCCATTTTTCACAAGAAGCTTGGATTAAAGGCGCTTTCGGGCGTCACCTGGAGATGAGCTCGCGGACTATTAGCTAGTTGGTAGGGTAAAAGCCTACCAAGGCTACGATGGTTAGCCGACCTGAGAGGGTGTACGGCCACATTGGGACTGAGATACGGCCCAGACTCCTACGGGAGGCAGCAGCTAAGAATATTCCGCAATGGGCGAAAGCCTGACGGAGCGACGCCGCGTGGAGGATGAAGGCCTTCGGGTTGTAAACTCCTGTCAGGAGGGAACGGTATCCAGGGAATAAGCCCCGGCTAATTACGTGCCAGCAGCCGCGGTAATACGTATGGGGCGAGCGTTGTTCGGATTCACTGGGCGTAAAGGGCGTGTAGGTGGTGTGGTAAGTCGGATGTGAAATCTCCAGGCTTAACCTGGAAACTGCATTCGAAACTGTCATGCTTGAGTACCGGAGAGGGAGATGGAATTCCTGGTGTAGGGGTGAAATCTGTAGATATCAGGAAGAACACCGGTGGC
>CAYFYU010000012.1:0-275 GCA_964347455.1 uncultured Spirochaetota bacterium
GGCTTTTTGCATCGCTTCAATTTCACCCTCTTTATGCAGACTCGACTGCACTTCGAGCCTTTTACGTTGATCAATGGGATCGATGAGTTCACTGTATGCATTTATAATCTCCCAACTATTGATGATGAGCTGGAAACGATCGGTGATGCGGCTATTGACATCGTTTCTTCGTGCCAAGGGAGAGAGTTCAAGAGGGTGATGTGTGACAAAGAGTGGATTTGTGATTTTCTGTCGTGATACCTTTTTAAAGAGATTATCCACGAGCGTTCCAAATC
>CAYFYU010000012.1:285-6719 GCA_964347455.1 uncultured Spirochaetota bacterium
GCTCAATGTTCTGTATATCGATGCCTTTATCCTCTATAGCAGCACGAAGTGTGCTACGGTCTGAAACTTCATCAATATCTATACCCGTATCCTTTTGAATGAGATCCCGAATTGAAATCTGTTCCCATTCTCCACTGAAATCGATGGATTTTCCTCCTATATTCAATATTAAAGAATCAATTATCTCGTTCAGGACGTGCTTAATCAGCTTTTGGGTGAACTTCATGTTGTCTTCGTAGTTCCAATAAGCAGCGTAATATTCGAGTATGGTGAAATCCTGGAGATGGGTTGGGTCCATTCCTTCATTCCTGAAGCTCCTGGCAAACTCGTATACCTTATCGAATCCTCCCGCTATGCATCGTTTGAGATATGTTTCAGGTGCTATACGAAGATAAAGTGGCATATCAAGCGCATTGTGGTGTGTCGTAAAAGGTGTGGCTATTGCTCCCGACGGCTTTGTTTGAAGCACAGGCGTTTCTACTTCAATAAAGCCTTCCGAATCAAGAAAATCACGCATAACCTTAATAATTTTGGTTCGTTTTAAAAATCGCTCAAGCGTTTCCTCGTTCATGAGCAGATCCAGATAGCGCTGACGGGATAGTATGGCCTGGTTTGAAACCCCGTGCCATTGCTCTGGGAGTGGTCTGATAGTTTTTGAAAGTAGCACGTAGCTGCTGGTATCGAGGGTTATCTCCCCCATTTTTGTCTTGAAGATAGATCCTTCTGTGCCGATGAAGTCGCCAATATCGATATATTTCTTAAAAAATGAAAATTGTTCTTTTCCCAGTATCTTCTCCTGAAGTGCGATCTGCATCCGTCCTGTTTCGTCCTTCAGTGTTGCGAAAATCAACCTGCCGAAGAGCCGAATCGTCATGATTCTACCGGCGATTTTTATATCCCGTACTCCAGGTGTAAGCTGACGCGCCTGTTGAAGACTGTGGGTTTTTTCAAATCGGTCCTTGTAGGGAATAATGCCTAGTTTATACAGCTCCTGTAACTTTTTAATGCGTACTTCCCTCTGCTCAGTTCCCATGTTTATTCCTTTTACCTTTTACGATACCTGGGATTCTCGAACGGGGTTCGAGATCAAGATCGCTCAGAACACCCTGTGTGAATTTATAATAGGCAAGTCCGGCAATCATGGCTCCATTGTCCTGTGTCAGCGAACGTTCCGGAAGGTAGGTTACGAGATTTTTCTCATCCATGAACAATTTTCGTAGCCTTGAATTATTTGATACGCCTCCGGCCAGGGCAATACGGTTTATAGAAAAATCCTCATACATCCACTGTGCCTTTGTAAGAAGCACATCTGTTGCTGCAGCTTGGAAAGAAGCGGCAATATTTGGAATGGTATTTTTATGGCCCCTGTTCAAGAAGTGCTCTCGCTGATTGATAACCGCATTTTTCAGTCCGCTGTAGCTGAAATTGTAACGGTCATAATTTGTGCCGAGTGTGGGCCGCGGGAAAGTGAAAGCATTCTCATCACCTTTTTGTGCCGCTTTTTCAATGGCAGGTCCACCGGGATATCCCAGATTTAGGCTTTTTGCAACCTTATCGAAGGCCTCACCTATCGCATCGTCCAGGGTGCTTCCCAGTATTTCATAGTGTCCAATTTTTTTTGAGAGAACAGCAAGTGTATGCCCTCCCGATACAATGATTCCGAGAACTGGATACTCGACATTGTTATTAAAATGAACAGAATAGAGATGAGCCTCGATGTGATCAATTCCGATGAGTGGAATGTTTAGCGAGAAACTAATTGTTTTTGCAACCAATACGCCGATCAGTAGCGATCCGATGAGGCCAGGAAGTGAAGTCACAGCGACTGCTTCGACATCGTCAAAGCCTATCTCAGCCTTTTGGAGAGCTCTTTCAACCACATAATTTATCGTTTCGTGGTGCCTACGTGATGCAATTTCCGGAACAACCCCTGCATATTTACGATGAAATTCGTACTGGGTAGCAGTAATATGACTTAAGATCCTACGGCCGTCCTCAACAATTGAGGCCGAAGTTTCGTCGCAGGAGGTCTCAATACCGAGAATCTTCAAGGGGACCCTCACTTTAATTGTTGAAAAAGGTACCTTTCAACCGAAACAAAAGTCAAATTCAATTTAAAATTGCCTCTGAAGCAAAGACCAGCTCTATGCCATCTTTATGCAGGAGTGGGAGCTGATAATTGAGCACTTCTAATAGATTGTCGCTGCCAATATGCCCAATACCGATCGCAGTACCGTTCTTTTTTGCCATACCAATCAATTTTTCAAACTGTGTGTTTATAGAGGCAAAATCCTTATGGTTATCTAGAAAGATATCCCGTTTTGCTGAGGGTAGCTCCAATTTCTGAGCAAGCTCAAAGGCGTGGGATCCTTCTGTGGTGACACTATCGATGAAGTACAGATCCCTTTTTTTTAAATAAAGCATGGTCCAAGTCATAAGCTCACGGCTCTGGGTAGCCCTGGAACCCATATGATTATTCGCCCCCTGTGCGTAGGGAGCTCCCATGATCATACGATCTAATTTCTCCTTGATTATTTGTCTGCTGTCCCAGGTAAATAGGGCATTCGAGCCCGGATGCTCTTCGGGGTAGCCCAGAGGCTCCATTGGGATGTGGATCATAATCTCAAAACCTTGGGTGTGAAGAATTTTTGCATACATCTCCGATTTTTCAAGGAAGGGTAGCACCGCAAAGGTGAGTTTTGCCTTGAAGCGCAGGTAACTGTCAATATTCTCAGATGGGTAGCCGACATCATCAATTATTATGGCTATTGATTTTTCTGGTGTTTTTAATCTAGATGATTGTAGAATATCCTCAGGCTCTTTCTCTTCAGGAACTTTCTTCTTCACAGATGGAGGTTTCGCTTCCCTTGTCTGTTCTTCTCGTCTCAATTGGGGTCTTATGAGAATGATAACCGCGATAAGAAGAATAACCGAAATGACGAAAATCAGCGTCCTGTTTTTTCTTCCTTTCGTATGGATCAATTTTTATCGTCCTCAATGCATACAGCACATCTTTTCTCACTAGATAGCTGCTCGAAAAGATTAAAATGTGCTTTTCTACTTTTATATTCGACTAAAAAGGGCAAAATATTCTTGCATAATGTTTCTCACTATGTATAATTAGTTTGGGACTAATTCAAAGTTAAAAATATACACAAAAGACAAAATTAAAGGGGAGTTGTACATCGATGGTAGAAGACATTCGTAGTCATCTGAATTATAATTATAAGATGACTGCTCAGAAATTTCGCGACACCTTTATCAATGCCGATAGATTCGGTACAGCGCAAGTTCTATACGATAATTCGGAGAGAAATATTAAAACCCTCGAGGATCTCATAGCCATTATAAGAGCACTGAAAAAAGATAGAAGATACGATCTCGTTGATAGCTATTCCGAAAGCAATACCATCGTTAAGGTTGAGGTAAAGGCAGAGAACCTGATTCGAGAAATAAGGGATAGGGGACTCATGATTGTTGAGCTTGAGCCTCGTTTCATTATCAAAGCAAAGGAAATCTTTGATATCTATGATCAAGTTATGACAGCACAGAACTGAACCCTCCTTAAAAAAGCTTCCATGAGAAAAATTTTCCCCATTAGGTAAAAGTTAATTACATTAGCTGATAGATGCTTAACGGTAGAGATACTGTACAATATGATAAAGGATCTTGTCTCATTAGCCCAACTATTTAAAAATAAATATGATGTCGGATCTATTGCCGAACAGCTTCAAAGGGATACAGTAGAGCTCACAGGACTCTACGGTTCGAGCAAAGCTCTTTTGGTTGCATCTCTTTTTGAGGAACTCAAGAAGGGAATAGTTCTCGTAACGAGTAATAACAGAAGTGCATCTGATTTTTATACTGATCTGGAACACTTCGTAACAACCGATTCTCTCCACCTGTTTCCTTCCCGTGAGACGCTCCCCTATGATGAAAGTGAACCATATCGAGAAATAACGATAAAGAGGATCGTTGCACTCGCATCTTTTTTAAATGGAGCAAGGGGGATCTTCATAATTCCAGTAAGGACCTTTACCGATCTATTTATTCCCAAAGAGGAATTTAGAGAATGTATAATCCAGTTGAAGAAGGGCTCTGTTTGTCCTCCACAGCAGCTTATGGGAAGACTCATCCTTCTTGGGTATACACGTGAGGACAGGGTTAACATTTCAGGGAGTTTTGCATTGAGAGGTGATATCCTGGATGTGTTTGTGACTGGTGCGGAGCATCCGTACAGAGTTGAGTTTTTCGACGAAGTTGTAGAGTCGATACGTGAATTTTCACCTATAACACAGAAATCATTGCGAGAGGTGGATGCTGCTACGGTAATACCAATCCGGGAAACGATTGTTACAAATGCGGCCATTAACTTTCTGGAAAAGAATATCAACCCTCAAAACAAAGAGGTGACGAGAAAAATAATTGATTTTAAGAGCTTTAGAGGCATCGAAAATTTTATTTCAATTATGTATGCACATCCAAATACTGTACTTGACTATGCAGGTAATAATTATCTTTTCCTGTTTGATTCCATAGAGGGATGCAGGAAAATCGCAGAATTTTTTTACTCTGAAGCAGCGAAGTTATTTGCAGAAAAGAAGAAACGGACATTTCTCTTACCGCCCAGCCAAATATGCAAGAGTTTTGATGAGATGCTCCAAAAAGTCGAACATTTTTGCTCTCTTTCCATACTTCCAGAATCGGTTGCGGATACAATTGATTTCAACATTGTTGAGAAAAAGGGATACCGCGGCCAGATTAAATATTTTAAGGAGGATCTTGAAAGATATCTGAGGAAAGGATACAGAGTCATCATAGGAGCGAGCTTTGAGGGGCAAACCAATAGATTGAGGGAACTTTTAAAAAAACAGATCGGTAACTATCAAAATTTGTCGATTATGACCTGTGATTTGCACGAAGGATTCATCGATGAAGAGACTAAGTTATTCATAATTCTGGATAGAGAAATATTCAACAGGAAACGGAGATACGGTACACGATTTCTCGAGGTAAAATCTCAACCCTTTGAGGGAATACTTGACATAAAAGAGGGGGAGTACATCGTTCATATTGAACATGGAATAGGAATTTACCGGGGTATTGAGAAGTTGAAGACCGCAGGAGCGGAGAAAGATTTTATTAAAATTGAATACAAAGATGGAGATGAGATATATATACCTGTCGATCAAATAAACCTATTGCAGAAATACATTGGCCATGAGGGAAGGAGGCCAAGAATCGATAAGATCGGAACTGGAACCTGGAAAAAGGTAAAGGAACAGGTTAAACGTTCTGTCAAGAACATGGCGAAGGAACTCCTCGAGCTCTATTCCGTACGGGCGAGTTTGAAGGGTCATCCCTTTTCGACTGATTCTGAATGGCAGTTTGAGTTTGAATCCGGCTTCAGATACGAGGAGACACCGGATCAAATTCGTACGGTTGAAGAGATAAAGACAGATATGGAATCAAAAAAGCCCATGGATAGACTCGTGTGTGGCGATGTGGGATTCGGAAAGACTGAGGTCGCAATTCGAGCAGCTTTTAAGGCAGTTATGGACGGTAAACAGGTGGCCGTTCTCGTTCCCACAACAATACTTGCAGAACAGCATCTTGGAACTTTCAGTGACCGTTTCTCACTATACCCCATTAATGTGGAAATGCTTTCCAGATTTAAAACACAGAAGGAGCAACACCACATTGTGAGAGATTTAAAAGAAGGGCATATAGACGTTGTGATAGGAACACACCGCTTAATTCAGAGAGATATTCAATTCAAGGATCTCGGATTAGTGATAATCGATGAAGAGCAGAGATTCGGGGTGGAACACAAGGAAAGGCTAAAGCAGTTGAGGAAGCTCGTTGATGTAATAACGATGACCGCCACCCCTATTCCAAGAACCCTTTATATGTCGATGAATAGCATACGTGACATGAGTATTATTGAAACACCACCACGTGAGCGGATTCCGATTGAAACTTACGTGCTCGAATATAACGAAGATATCATTGGAGAGGCAATTAGAAGGGAGGTTGAGAGAGGCGGTCAGGTCTATTATGTTCACAACAGGGTGAAATCCATTGATGAAAAGGCTGAAAATTTACGGAGAATGCTGCCAGGTGTTTCAATCGAAATTGCCCATGGTCAGATGGATGAGAGAGACCTCGAGGAGATCATGCAGGGATTTTTCGGAATGGAGTTTCAGGTTCTTGTTACGACCACAATTATCGAATCGGGACTTGATATTCCAAATGTAAACACAATTATCATCGAAAGGGCTGACCGTTTCGGCCTCTCACAACTCTATCAGCTGAGAGGGCGGGTGGGGAGAAGTAAAAGAAAGGCCTACGCTTATCTCTTCCATCCTTCTGGAAACTCTAGAGAAAATCATCCAAAACAGTAAAATCGTTGAATCAATAGAAGAAGAATGGTG
>CAYFYU010000012.1:6729-60224 GCA_964347455.1 uncultured Spirochaetota bacterium
CAGAGGACGTGTGGGCAGAAGCAAGAGAAAAGCCTACGCTTATTTATTCCATCCATCGGGAAGGGTTATTACTGAGCAGGCTCAAAAGAGACTTTCGGTAATCAATGATCATACCGAGCTCGGTTCAGGATTCTCCATTGCTCTTAAGGATCTCGAAATTCGAGGGGCCGGAAACATCCTCGGTAGACAGCAGCATGGAGACATGCTTGCCGTTGGATTCGAGATGTATATCAAACTGCTCGATGAAGCAATAAGAGAATTGAGGGGTACAATCGAAGAGGAGGATATTGAACCTGTTCTAGATATGCGTTATAAGGGGTATATACCAAACAGTTATATTGAGAGTGAAAGTTTGCGAGTTGAAATGTATAAGCGTATTTCCAGTTTAGAAAGAGAGAGCGAGCTGGACGAGCTTCAGGAAGAGATGCGAGACCGGTTTGGCGCAATCCCGGAAGAATTAGAGGAGCTGTTTATCATTGTCTGCCTAAGGATTCTTTGTAAAAGGGTCGGTATTAAAATGTTGAGGGATCGCGAAAATGAGCTGCTGCTGACCTTTGCCCAGAGTAAGATCGATGTCATGTGGCTCATGCGTAAGATCAGTGAGAATAGAAAGTTATTCCATATATCGCCGAAAGATCGCAATACGCTCCATATTTATCGTGGTTTTCAAGACAACGAGGATAAATATGAGTTTCTAAAGGAGTTCTTTGAAAATGATGGGTCCGAATAAAGGGGAAATCATGGACAGGATAAGGATTCTACGGAGAAATTTAATAAAAATGGAAATAGATTGTCCACTACTCATGCAGAATGTTGATCGGTACTACTATACGGGCACATTTCAGGATGGTGCCCTGCTTGTACACACCGAACACGAACCGGTATTGTTTATCAGACGGACGCTTTCCAGAGCTATCGAAGAATCTCCCATTGATTCCATAATCGGATTCAGGAAATTAAGCTCGGTGGGTGAATTTCTACGAGAAAATCAATTGAACTCTAGTAAAATCGGAATTGACATGGATGTTATCCCGGCGAAGCTCTACCTTTTCCTCAAAAGTGTTTTCCCTGAGTCTGAACTGGTTGATCTATCTGAAAGTGTGCGACGGCAGAGAGCGGTGAAATCTTCATTTGAGATATCAATGCTCAGGGAAGGGGGAAGAAGGTTTGATCAGGTTTTTGATAAAGTCAAGGATGCAATTAAACCGGGAATGAGTGAGTATCAGATCTATAAATATTTTACCCAGATATTGCTGGAAATGGAGTCAGCGCTCTACGTTAGAACAAGAATGTTCAATATGGAGGCGGTGCAGAATTTTATCCTCAGCGGAGAAAGTGCCTCAAAGCTGTCAATGATTGATTCTCCTACGGCAGCCGGAATCGGTATTACAAGAGCTTTCCCCTATGGAGCTGGGATGAAGATCATTGAAAAAGGTGTGCCGATTATCATCGATTCAGTATTTATATATGAAGGGTACATTGTTGACTGCACTAGGGTATTCACCTTGGGGAAGCTCGACCGAGCTTTTAACCAGGCACACGACGTGTCGAGGGCTTGCCATGATATTTTCCGTAAGAGTGCGAAACCGGGTGTATTCATTCCAGATCTCTATAAGAATATTTTAGAACTTGTTGATGAAAAGGGACTGGGTGAGGTATTCATGGGTGGAGTAAAATTTATTGGACATGGTGTTGGATTGGAGCTGGATGAATTGCCGGTCATTACCGAGCAGTATGAAGATACTCTTGAAGAAGGGATGGTAATTGCCTTTGAACCAAAGTTTGTCTTTACAGACGGAACTGTTGGCTATGAAAACACCTACTGTATTGAAAATGGTGAGATGGTTTCGCTGAATCAAACAGAGGAATCAATTCAGACTCTATAGATTTATATTGTCCGCAATTGAAATATTAAGTAGATTTACAACATTCAGTATATGAGGGTGGGAAATGAGAAAATATATAATTATATCGATCCTTTTTTTTGTGGGGGGCGTAATGCTATACTTCCTGCCTCAGAACTATGGCACACGTATTCTGGCTCAAACACAGAAAAAATCTGATGTGTGGGTCGCACATATTGATGAGAAAATAATTTCCCTCGATGAATTTGAAAGAGAGTTCGCTGTTCATGTATTTTCACTCCCCATTGTTGATGAAGAAAAAGATCGCTATGAGGGTGAAGAGGCGAATAAGAAACGCTTTCTCACTAATCTCATAAATGAGTACCTTATCTACAATGAAGCTGTCGATAGTGGATATCTTAAGAGAGATGACATAAAGGACCTCATAAATGCAGTGGCACGAAGGGCGGTTATACAGGTTTATTTAAGTGAAAAGATTGAACCTCTTCTTGAAGATGTTCCCGACGAGCAGATAGAGGCAATTTACAACCAGAATAAAAAATTATTTGCCGGCATGGATATTGATGTTGCTCGTCAGCAGATCAAGCTACAGCTTCTTCAAAAACAGTACAACGACAAGCTAAACGAATTGATTGATACCCTCATGGGCGAGGCGAAGGTTGTCCGAAATCAGGAAGTTGGACTTTAAGGATGATTCGTTCTCGTGAATCCCAATTACCATATGGCCAATGATCAGAGCATAGATATACAGCAAATACTCTCAAACCAGCTTTCCACACTCCTCAAATTACCCGAAGAAAATATCAAAACTCTATTGGAAGTACCACCTAATAACGATTTTGGTGATTTTGCACTTCCCTGTTTTATACTTGCTAAGGATAAGAAGAGACCTCCTTCAGAAATTGCGCATGAAATGGCCAATCGATTAGGGGAGAAAGAACGGTTCGGATCTGTGATTGATAGGGTGGTTGCAAGCGGACCCTATCTAAACATTTTTATCGATAGGGCTTTCATCGTAAGTGAGATACTTTCATATCTCAGCAGCACAGAATTCAAAAGCCTTCACAAATATGGGAATGGGAAGACTGTTACCATCGATTATTCGTCTCCCAATATTGCAAAACCCTTCGGGATTGGCCACCTGAGGTCCACCGTTATTGGTAATTCATTAAAAAAGATATACGAATTTCTCGGTTTTTCTGTCATTGGGGTAAATCATTTGGGCGACTGGGGAACGCAGTTCGGAAAGCTCATAACGGCCTTCAAGAAATGGGGGAACAGTGGGGAGCTGTCGAAAGGAGACCCGATTAAATATCTCTATAAATTGTACGTGCAGTTTCACAGAGAGGCTGAGAAAGATGAACGCCTTCAGGATGAGGCAAGACTGTGGTTCAGCAAACTGGAGAGTAATGATGATGAAGCCATGACATTGTGGGAAGAGTTCAAGTCCTTTAGCATTTTGGAGTTTAAAAGAATATATAAGAGACTTGGTGTTGAGTTTGAATATTACACGGGAGAGAGTTTTTACAGCGGTATGCTCGATAAAACCATCGAAGAGGTAAAGAATCATGGTATTGCACAGGTCAGTGATGGGGCACTCGTGGTCCCTCTCGATGACGATAAACTCCCCCCAGCTATGCTCAGAAAAAGTGATGATTCCACGCTCTATATAACGAGGGACATTGCGGCCGCTATTTATCGTTACAGGACGTTCCATTTCGATCTTGCGCTCTACGTCGTTGGAACTCCCCAATCGCTTCACTTCAAGCAGCTGTTCTCTGTGCTCGAGAAAATGGGCAAACCATGGTATAAAAACTGTCATCATATACCGTTCGGACAGATACGTTTCAAGGATTCCTCCATGCGCACAAGAAATGGGAATATAATTTTTCTCGAGGACGTCCTGGATAAAGCTGTGTCCCTGGCATTAAAAACCATCAAGAAGAAGAATCCCGCTCTCAAGGACAAGGAGAGAATTGCTCAATCTGTTGGCATTGGATCAATTATTTTTAATGATTTAAAGAATTACAGGATCAGAGATATTACATTTGATTGGGAGGAAATGATAAATTTTGACGGTGAAACGGGAGTATACCTTCAATATACCCATGCGCGGATCTGCAGTCTGTTAAAAAAGTATACTGAGCGATATGGAAAGGTGCACGTTAAATCGGATCTTGTCTACGGAGAGGAACTCTATTCGATATGCCTGACCCTCAATGAATTTGAAAAAACGGTGATAAAGGCTGCTGAGGAATTCGAGCCATCGATTATCGCGCGTTTCCTACTTGAGATCGCTTCACAATTCAATAATTTTTATAATCAATACAGAGTCATTACAGAAGATGCAAAGCTATCACTTTCGAGAGCTGTTGTTGTAGCCTGTGTGCAGAAAGTTATGAAGCTTGGGCTTGAGTTAATCGGAATTGAAGCGGTTGAAGAAATGTAATTATATTAAAGGAAACTCTCAATTGCACGAATACGGGTAGAGGCAAATCGGCGGTGAGAATGATAAATAATTCGGTTATGAAGTCTCGAAGAATGAGGGTTTGGGATTTAATGAGAGTAATTTTCAGTAACCAGAGGTCCATTTAGTCGCTGCATCTTCTGTTTCCTGTTCCAGGCTAATCTCCTCTTCATTAAGATGTATGAGATATCTCCAAACGATGTTTCGCAGAAGCCCACATTCCTCGTTCTGTTTTTTCCACTGCTTACATCGATATTGTAGGCAGTGAATGAGCCCCTTATGTATTGGACAGTATACAAAGTCCTCTTCACCCGCATCTATTTGCAAGTTCCCCTCCCTTTTATATAATTAATATAACATAATTATACGATATATATAATATAAATGCAATAAAAATTTTACACAATATAAATTGATTATTTTGTTTATATCTTTTACAATATTGTTATGAGATGAATCGAGGATAAGTAATGGCCAGAGACGTGAAGACGATAATATTTAAAATCAATCAGGAGCTGCTAGACAAAATAGATGATTTTCGCTTTAAAAATCGCTTCGAAAACCGTTCAGATGCTATTAAGTGGCTCATTGAATGGTCATTAAAGTTAAAGCCGAAGATTGAAAGAGGTCCTCATGGCGAGATGATCTGGTCGTGGTTTTCCGAAAAATTTTCTGTGAAGGAATTAAAAAAACTTGTATCCAATTATAAACAGGAAGCATTCCTGCTTGAAAGCTTTCTCAAACGTTTAGAATCATCTGAAAAGAGCTCCGGAGAGACGTCGTAATCCCCCCAGAATATACTGCATAAGAGTTACACAATCCTGGTTTATACTTGAGAAATATATTTCGATTTTCAGTGCTAAAGTTTTAATGGAAATGCTCCGATAGTACAAATGAGGAAACCCCGACCTTTACCAGTTGATGTAAAAGGTCTCTATTTCTCTGAGTAAGGGGGATTTTCCACGTCTGCCCTGACACTCAAGTCTGGACAGACCCTCACACTAAAAACACGGATGTTTTTAGGAGTACAGACGCAAGGAGGTGATGCCCGCTTATCTTTCACACTATACTTATCGTTCTCTCGTAAAATTTATTTAGCCTATTTTTCAGACTTAGAAATCGGGTGACAGGCACGGATGCCAGAATGATTTTTCAAGGAGGAAAAGATGATTATCAATCACAACATGAGTGCTATCTTTGCGAACCGAATCCTGAAGTTCAATAACTGGGAGATAAATAAAGATATTGAAAAATTATCTTCCGGTATGCGGATCAACCGTGCAGGAGATGATGCCTCTGGACTTGCTGTTTCTGAAAAGTTGAGATCCCAGATAATGGGTATGCGTCGTGCAGCGAGAAATGCTGAAGATGGGATTTCCTTTATTCAAACGACCGAAGGGTATCTGCAGGAAATTCAGGATGTTCTGCAGAGGATCAGAGAGCTCGCGGTCCAGTCTGCTAACGGTATATACACAGATGAGGATCGAATGCAGATGCAGGTAGAAATTTCTCAGCTTGTCGATGAGGTCGATCGTGTTGCGTCGCACGCTCAGTTTAACGGAATGAATATGCTTACCGGAAGGTTCGCGCGTGCAACAGGGGAAAATACACCAACAGCTTCGATGTGGTTTCACATTGGGGCCAATATGGATCAGAGGGAGCAGGCATATATTGGCACAATGACGTCCAAAGGCCTCAGATTAAAACAGGTGTCTACAGGATCAACCATATCACTATCAACGCCTGCAAAGGCAAACAGGGTAATTGGTGTTGTCGACCAGGCTTTAATGGCTGTTTCAAAGCAGAGGGCGGATCTCGGGGCGTATCAGAGCAGGTTGGAATTCGCAACCAAGGGACTCATGTCTGGATATGAGAATATGCAGGCTTCTGAATCCAGGATACGAGATACCGATATCGCAGAGCAAATGGTCAGCTTTACAAAAAACCAGATATTGGTGCAATCGGCAACGGCAATGCTCGCCCAGGCCAATCTGATTCCACAGAGCGTGCTCCAATTGTTTCGTTGATTTGAGTAGTTTTAATATTTCGATTGAGAACGTAGTTTCAAAGTTAACAGCGCGATAAAGAGAAGTAATGCGATCTTTGAAATAGAAGCAGACTACCCTGGAAGAATATAGTGCTAACATGTCTGTGATTATGGAATCTTACCCTGTCCTTGGTTGTGGTTGTACCAGTAACTGATCCTATGCCCCGTATGGGGTTGGCCCACAAGTTACTGAAATGTTCCATCTGTGATTAGGGTTTTCCCTCCATCCATTGTACTAAAAATTAATTAGCCCTTTTCAAGTATTCTTGGAACTTTCGTTCTAAAGGTAAGGTAAGTCCGATACGATATCTTTCTTTTTCTGCGGAGCTATGCCATTCCTCAGCAGAGATAAATCCCTCCAGGAGGTATCAATATCGGAGCCAATACCTTTTGGTATACGCCCATTAAAGGATGATACCCTACGGGGCCTATTTTCAGTTGCTGGTATCAACCGTGAAAAGCCTCCATTTCCTGCTTAAGAAGGATATGCGGTGATGAGGATGAAACGAAAGCGCGCATCGGAGTAATCTGATCCTCACGGTAAGCCATGTAACTGCGAGGAGTAAACCTTGGAAAAATCCTCATGCAGGGAAGCATGAGAACTATCAAGGAGGGTAGGTGCATGATCGTCAACCACAACATGAGCGCCATCTACGCACACAGGATTCTTAAATTTAAGAGTCTTGCCGTAGATAAGGACATCGCCAAGCTGTCATCGGGGGAACGGATCACGAGAGCAGGCGATGATGCATCGGGGCTGGCGGTTTCCGAAAAGATGAGATCTCAGATACGAGGATTGAGGCAGGCTGCACGAAACATCGAGATTGCTACCTCCTTTATCCAAACAACTGAGGGCTATCTTCAGGAAACGCATGATATCCTTCACCGAATTCGCGAGCTGGCTGTACAGGCAGCCAATGGCATCTATTCTGATTCGGATAGGATGCAGATTCAGGTTGAAGTCTCCCAGCTTGTTGACGAGGTGGACAGGATTGCATCACATGCCCAGTTTAACGGCTACAACATGCTCACCGGTGCATTCGCCAATCCAGCGTACGGTGGAGTCCCAACGACCTCAATGTGGTTTCAAGTCGGGGCCAATATGGATCAGAGAGAGCGAGCCTTTATCGGTACCATGACTGCTGACGCACTCGGGCTGAAGATAGGTGGAAGAGCGCTGAGCATCGCAACGCCCGATGGTGCGAATTTAGCAATTGGTATTGTTGACGAAGCCATGAAGGTCGTATCACGCCAGAGAGCCGATCTGGGTGCATACCAGAATAGGTTCGAGATGGCGATTGGGGGAGTTCTCGTTGGAGCTGAGAATATTCAGGCAGCAGAATCGATAATCCGAGACACTGATATGGCAGCGCAGATGGTGGAGTTCGTGAAAAATTCGATACTGGTGCAGTCGGCAACGGCAATGCTTGCCCAGGCAAATCTGAAGTCTCAGACAGTATTGCAGCTCTTGTCTATGTAGCCAGTATTGAAGGGGTGGTACAGTAAGCCTTTTCCAGTGGCATCGTTCAGTCCGGGAGATCATACGAGGCCCTTGATTTTGTTATCTCTCGTTTTCACGGAATATGGTATGAGAAGGTATTGTGATCGGTAGATTTCATCTTCAAATGCCATGTTGCGTTTCGCTGATAACGGATGATTCGGCCACTGATTCTCTATGGAGGGAGGAGATAGTATGATCATTAACCATAATGTATCCGCTCTCTTCGCAAGTCGGGCTTTGGCGCAGACTGAGAGACAGATCTCGAAGTCAATTGAGAAACTTGCATCTGGCTTGCGAATCAACAGAGCTGGTGATGATGCTTCTGGATTGGCCGTATCGGAGACACTGAGATCCCAGATAAGGGGGTTGAGACAGGCACAACGGAATGCCTTTGACAGTATCTCCTTTATTCAAACAGCAGAGGGTTCTTTACAGGAGGTGCACTCTATTCTACACCGATTGCGTGAGCTGGCAATTCAATCAGCAAACGCAATTTATTCGGAGCAGGATAGAAGCCTCATCCAGGTGGAGGTGTCGCAGCTTGTCCTGGAAATTGACCGTATAGCTGAGACAACGGAGTTCAATCGGTTCAAAATTCTGGATGGCTCACAGGAGAGCTTCCAGTTTCAGGTTGGACCAAACCCGAATCAGAACATTACCATGGTGATGATGACCATGACGTCGTCGGCTATTGGTATTTCAGGAATTTCGATGGAAACTGTGAGCTCCGCTAACGAAGCTCTCGGTAAAATCGATAAGGCTGTGGATACCGTTTCACGACAGCGAGCCAATTTCGGCGCTGTTCAAAACAGGCTTGAACATGTAGTTTCAAGCCTTGCTGTTGCTGAAGAGAACCTTCAAGCTGCAGAATCGAGGATCCGAGATACCAACATGGCATCAGAAATTGTGAATTTCATGCGTCTCAAAATCCTCCAGGATGCAGGTGCCGCTATGTTGATGCAGGCCAATCTCAGGCCAGAATCTGTTATGAGATTGCTGGATTAGGCAGAATACCGATCGCAAACCTGCGGTCGAGTATTTCGGCCGCAGGTGTTTTTTATCAATCTGTACTTTATAGAACAATTTCCCATTACAGGGAGGTATCAGTATGGGATTAGAGATAATCAGTAATAATCAAGATTTTAAACCGATATACTATACCGGTGTAAAACGTTCGATCGAAGAAGAAATGATGACGCCTCAACAGGTAGGGAAAAGACCAGTCATGGATCCACGGTTTAAGTCATTTATTGATGAGGCGGTAGAGAAATTGAAAAGTGCCGGAGATATGTTCAACAAGAGATTGGATTTCCGGGTCGATGAAGAAACAAATAGAATTGTAGTTAAAGTAATCGATACCAGAACCGATAAGGTTATTAAAGAAATACCTCCGGAGCAGTTACTTCACCTTGCCGCTAAAATTCAGGAGATGATCGGACTTCTCGTTGATGAAGAGAGGTAATTAGGATTCGAGATACATTGTGCCCCGGGGGATTCGAGTCAAATCTCCGGGAAATCATATGGCTGATATTATCCTTCCAGGGATATCGGAAAATGTCGATGTCAAAGGCATCATTGATAAACTGGTTAAGGTCGAAACAAAAAAATTAGATAGACTAGAAGAGGCAAAGGATCTTCTAAACCAAGAAAAGAGCGCATGGACAAATCTTGGAAATAAACTTAGCGAACTCCAGGATTCAGCGCACTCCCTGTACAGTTTTCGGGCCCCATTCGATGATAAAATCGCGATATCCAGCAGGGACGACATTATCTCTGCGACAGCAACTCGCATAGCAGAGCCTCAGTCAGCAACTATACGCATAAAACAGGTTGCCCAAAGAGAAAGAATTCTTTCAGATCCCATCGATAATCGCCAGACATATGGGAGTGCAAACCTGCGGGTAAGGGTCGGCGATAAAGAGATAGAAATTGTTTATCCAGGTGGTAGAATCGAGGATCTAGCTGAAGCTATAAACGAACAGGCGGGTGATTACCTAATCGCGAAACTGACCAGGGATACTGAAAATACGACCGTGATTATTTTAGAAGCTAAAAATACCGGACAAAAAAATAGAATTATAGTAACTGATAAAGAAACATTGGATTTCTTTCAAACTATCGGACTTTTTGAAGAAAAAATGGGTCCACAATTTGAAATAAGCATCGATGCCGATCGTCTTAAACCTGTAGAGGAAAGAATGAGGATTGGCTTTCAGGAAGGTGTATTGACCCTTGAGCCCGAAAATAGCGCCGAACTTCCAACTGACCCTATAAGGGTCAAGGACAGCATATTGTTTCAAATTCGAATGAGAGCTATCGATATTCCAGAGGAAGTTATAGAAAAAGAACCACCACGGTGGCCTACACTTAAAAGTATTGGAAAAGTAACGGTGAAGGATATTGAAATTGAAGGAGGTACACCTGTAATAAATATTGAAGTTGAAGAGGAACCGGTTGAGGAGAAACCAGTAGTTGTCGACAATGCTGTAATCGGTATTAAGAATGAGCGTGGAGAAATCAGTACATACACTGCAACTGGACTAAATAGTGAATTTCGTGAGTACAAATTTCGATTGCCCGATATTGTTGAAGAAGGCGATATAATCAGCAGTATTCTCTTCCAGAATAAGAATACGGGAAGAAGGGTTGAGTACAGTGATCTGAGCATTATCGACGAAGCGATCCGTGAGGGAGCAGTCCCGAAACATCCGGTTCAAGATGCAAAAGATGCAGTCATATTTATAGATGGTGTAAAAGTTGAGCGGAGTGGTAATCAGATTGATGATGCAATCAGGGGTGTTAATCTCGAAGTCAAAAAAGTTTCAGAGGAAGCAATTTCACTAACGGTGGATCGGGATTATGAAAAAATAACCGGTGCAATTGTTGGTTTCATAGGAAAATACAATGAAGTATTGAAATATATAAACGAACAGACCAGGGTTATATCAACCGGTGAAATATCTGAGAAGAATGAAGTAGGAACACTCTCTGGTGATATAACGGTGATGGGTTTAAAGAGCAAATTACAAACCATAATGATGAACCCTTACCCGACGAAAAGGGGAAGGGAGCTCAGCCTCCTTGCTCAAATCGGTATATCGATGGGTGCAGCGAATTCAAATTGGAGCGATATAAAACGGGGTTATTTGCAGGTTGATGAAGACAAATTTGTTGAAGCATTCCAAAATTATTCAGAGGAGATTAAACAGCTGTTTGGATCGGACAACAACAATGATGCAGTAATCGATAATGGTGTGGCTTTTGTTCTCGACACCACTATGAAGGGTTATACGGATTCGCGAAATGGAATTGTCGTCTACCATATCAGAAATACTGACACAAAGATAAAAGATCAGGAAAATAGCATTGAAGACTGGAATACGCACATTGAAGATTACCGGAGAAAACTAGAAAGGGATTTTACGATAATGCAGCAATCCCTCAATGAGCTTGAACAGAACCAGAAGAGGCTCGAAGGCTTTTCGAATCAGTTTAAGAAAGATTAGAGGGGAATCCTGTGATGGATATTATAATTAATGATGAAAAAATTGATTATAAGATTGAAAACGAGAGGAATCTTGGAGACATATTAACAGGTCTCGAGATCTGGATTACCAAAAATGGTGGTATTATTAATTGTATATCCGTTGATGAGACAGATATTCCACTCGAATGTCCACTCGAATACAAGGTAAAGAGTATATCTTCGGTGAATAGACTGAAGATCAAAACATCACCTAAGTTTGAATATGCAGTTGATACAATTAAGATGACTGGTGAATATATATCCAAAATAATAGGCGAATACATAGATTCCAGAGATGTGGAACAGTATGAGAATACATTAGATGGAATTCAACTTGTTTGTGAAGGTGTGAACCGTTCACTTCAGGCTTTATATTTACGTGATCTGGTAATCGTTAATGAAAATGGACGGACATTGCGAGATATTCTTTCGGATTTACGTACTGTAACCGCAACATATGAAGATAAATATATCGATTACGATGGAGCTGCGAAGCTCAAGGATTTACTACAAGAGCTATTACGCATATTGCCGAAAGTGGTTGGGTGGGCAATCATGAAAAGCAGTCTTAGGGATAACGAGAGAAACAGTGTTGAGGGGAGTTTTCTAAGGACGATCTTCAAAGACCTGGAGAACATTTCGAAAAAGGCGATGAACAGGTTTGAAAGTATCGCAGAAAATCTGCAAATTGGGAAGGATCGTGAAGCATTGGAAGATCTCTGCTTTGTAGCAGAACTGTTAGATGAAATTATATATGTCCTTCAGTTTTTTATATCGGCCTATGACATGGATGGAGATCTGCTCTCAAAATCGGGCATCGGTATTGAACCATTATTCAACAAAATATCACATTGGCTAAAAGAAGTTGAAAAATCATTTAAAAGTGGTGATTTAGTTTCTGTTGGTGATATGTTGGAGTATGAACTGAAACCGCTTTTTCAAGAGATAGTTAAACTACTCTGTGAAATAGGATTATTTATTCAATAAAGGGTGTATTTTTATATTGACACCTGTTTAATAATGGTATAATTTGTGAATATACAGTCATACCCTCGATCTGCTGTATTAAAACCTCAATTACAAACCACATTGGTAATCTATTTTGAACTAGTTAATCAGGAGCGGGGTTTTAAGAAATAAATAAGATCATCTAGATTTAAAAAAGTATTTACTGTATAGTTAAAGGGGTCATTTCAAAATAGTATTTTCGAGTTTTAATAAAACACGTTCGATTATTAGGAAAATGGTAAAAGAGTATCCCGCTGCTTGCGCAGATAGTTTAATTCTCTAAGTAGTTTCCAAATAAATTAATTAATCTTTGGTGACAATTCGACAATTTACTGGCGTGTTATTACCAGCTCAAGAATGAGTTTCTATATACTCGTATCAAGATGATTATTATATACTCAGGAAATTTTGAATGAGTCTAGAAAAACCATAAAGAAGGAGCAAGAGAATTATCATGGAAACAGATGAAAGTTTAGACGAAAAAACTGAAAATTCGATGAAAACAGATGATGACATCGAGGAAAAAGCTAAACCTAAAAGCAATAATGGCGAGGAACAAACCTTAGAAGATCCTATTTACACTGTGGATACTGAGTCCGTCATTGAAAACGGAGGTGGGAAAGTTGCCGTCGTCAAAAAGATGAAGCGAAAAGTGGATGAGAAGAAAAAGATAAATTTTGCAAAGCTCAACATTAATGATCTGGCAAGCATGACTATATCGGGTCTGTCATCCCTGGCACGTGAATTCAATATTGAAGGAACGAGTCGGATGAAGAAGCAGGACCTTATATTTACTATATTACAGGCACAAACAGAGAAACATGGTCTTATATTTGCGTCGGGAACGCTGGAAATATTACAGGATGGATATGGATTTCTTCGTTCTCCCAGTTATAATTACCTTCCTGGTCCTGATGATATATACGTATCACCGTCACAGATACGTTTATTTAGTTTAAAGACAGGCGATACTGTCTCGGGACAAGTCCGACCACCCAAGGAAAACGAACGGTTTTTTGCCCTATTGCGTGTTGAAGCTGTAAATTTTGAGGATCCGGAGGTCGCACAGAGAAGAATTCTCTTTGATAATTTAACTCCGCTCTATCCCGACGAACGCATCAACCTTGAGGTTACCTCAGATAAAATATCAATGAGGATTGTAAACCTATTTACACCGATTGGAAAGGGTCAGCGAGGCCTCATTGTTGCCCCTCCGAGAACAGGAAAAACAATCCTTATTCAACAAATCGCTAATTCAATAACCACTAACCATCCGGAAATCGTCCTCATAGTACTTCTCATCGATGAGCGACCAGAGGAAGTAACCGACATGGAGAGGAATGTCGATGGGGAGGTAATCAGCTCAACCTTCGATGAGCCGGCAACACGCCACGTACAGGTTGCAGAGATGGTAATCGATAAAGCGAAACGGCTTGTTGAGCATAAGAGGGATGTAGTTATTCTACTCGACAGCATAACGCGACTCGCACGGGCTTACAACCAGGTTGTACCGACATCGGGAAAGATCCTCTCAGGTGGTGTTGATTCCAATGCTCTTCATAAACCAAAACGGTTTTTCGGTGCTGCAAGAAATATCGAAGAAGGTGGTAGTTTGACTATTATGGCGACTGCATTAATTGATACGGGGAGTCGGATGGATGAGGTGATATTCGAGGAATTCAAAGGCACAGGTAATATGGAGATTCATCTCGATAGACGACTTGTTGAGCGGAGAACTTTTCCTGCAATCGATGTGTGGAAATCGGGAACCAGAAAAGAGGAGCTGCTCCTGTCTGACAACGAGCTCCAGAAACTCTGGGTGTTACGAAAGGTTATGCAGCCTATGGATGAAATTGAGGTCATGGAATTGTTGATAGAGAAAATGAAGGCAACAAAGAATAATGCTGCGTTTCTCAGGTCGATGAACAATTCGGCATAATGAGTTTCTGTTGAAAAAGTGACATTTCGATAAAATTTAGAAATTTTAAAAATGTATTTTATGTAGATTAATAAGACCGAAAGTCATTCTTGAGCGGATGCGACTGACACGAAAAAATTTGGAATGCAAGATCAAATATATTATATTTATTACCTGAAGCGGATATAATTATGAAAAAAGGAATACATCCTGAATACAAGCCGGTTGTCATTACCTGTGCATGCGGTAATAAAATCGAGACACGATCAACCGTCAATCTAACCCATGTTGAAATATGTTCTGCCTGCCATCCATTCTTCTCTGGAAAGCAAAAACTTGTCGACACTGCCGGAAGAATCGAGAGATTCAGAAAAAAATATAACATAAAAAATACTGAGAAATAGTCCTCTTTAAGTACCGCTTTTTTTATGAATTATGGACCTCCCCACCAGCAGAGCGGTCGTCTCCTACAATAACCTCAATTTAGGCACATAAAATTTCTGTTCATTGGCGAGTTGCAGTGTTCCTAAGAATAGCATACGATACGTTGTAAAAAATCATACATACCTGTATACTTTTTCATACTTTTTATGGTCCTAACTTATACAATATCCCAGAAGTAAGCCCCTCCTATCCTCTAAATTGTCCTTTCTGTTAAGTTCTGTCACTATCCAACTTCATTTCCCATAACCATTCACAGAATCAATTTAAGTTTTCACAATCATGTAAAAGACATATTATTTATTAATATATATATAATTAAATAAATTTCATGTCTATATTTTTGAAAGAATATTTGTCTCAGTTGAGAAACTGAGGTTGTACATTCCTTCTAATGTAAAGAAGGCCTCTTGGAATCAATTACCCTATTGTAACTAGTTGTATCCATTTTACCTCAAAAAGTTATAAAATTCTATACATTTTAGTTGTAATAAAGACTGGGCAATTTGATGATTTTATAATTCTTTATATTATTAGACTTAAAATTAGGAAATTTTGTTAAAAAGTGGCATGTGAATTGCTTCATAACAGAAGGGAGAAAAAAATGGCAGTGACAACAGAAATAATAACAGAAAACAATAACTTGAATGCTTATCTTTATCAAATTAGAAATGATAGACTTCTTACAGCAGAAGAAGAAAAAAGTCTCTCAAAGAGGGTAATGAGAGGAGATAAATTAGCACGGGAAAGCCTCATTAACTCGAATCTTCGACTCGTTGTAAAGATTGCACGAGGTTATCTTACCCATGATATGGAACTGCTCGATCTTATTCAGGAAGGGAACCTTGGATTGATCAAGGCCGCTGAAAAATTTGATTTTCGAAAAAATGTACGATTCAGCACCTATGCCTCTTTTTGGATAAAGCAGAGCATTGCCCGAGCTCTCTCAAATAAGAGTCGAATGATTCGTCTCCCTCATAGAAAAGAGGAGAAACTGAGGAAAATTGCTAAAGCGTCGCAGAAGCTCTCAAAGGTTAATGGCAGTGTACCGGATGCGGGTGAGCTTTCATTGGAAACGAACATCGATGAAAAAGAGATTCGCCGTATACAGAGTCTACCCGATCGAGTTCTCTCAATAGAATCTACCGATGAACATGAAAATTTTTCGCTGAAGAATGTTCTGGAGGACACGAAGTATAATCCCGATTATATTGTGATGCGAAAATACCTGAAGGAAAAAACTTCGGAGATGATGAATATATTGACCGATAAGGAGCGAAAGGTAATTCTCTACCGCTATTCCTTCATGAATGGAAAGAAATACACGTTAAAAGACATTGGGGAAGAACTCGTCATTTCTCCAGAAACGGTGCGACAGATAGAATTAAAAGCTCTTAAAAAAATACGTGAGCATTTCAGCCATCTAAAAGAGCTACTTTGGGAATAAGCCGAGGTCTGTTCGACCGGGGTCTGTCAATAGCCTCTAGACATCGCTCGAGTCTGGTCTTTTTTGTAGAGCTCAGCGTAATAATAGCCTCTATTTTTCAGATTATCCTTAATAGATTGAGGGAAGGGAATATATCGCCAAAATATGGTTCGAACCTCCCGGCTCAGTTTCTGCATACCCTGCGATTCAAAGTGAATCCAGAGAATATAATCCTGGATAAAATACTCTTTGAGGTCACCCTTAAGCTTATTTTTTTGTGCATATTCGTAGTAATAACCTGTAAGTCCCTCCTCCATCCAGTAATGAAGGGCTTTTTCTTTTGCAACCTGCCATCTTAAATCACCAAGTGCGTAGAGTAGTGCAGTCTTCACATCACGAGGGTACATGGGCATTGCGATTCTCCCCTTACTTGTCGCCTTATTCGATCTCTCAAAAGGCTCCCAGCAGATGCCGTAGTCCCCAAATGATGGGACTATTATGAAGTGTGGTACAATGCGATGCTCTTCTCCTTTATAGGTTCTTTTAAATATATTAGGATCCACAGACTCAGATTCCCTCAATACCGTATCGAGCCGTTCTTTTGTACATATGTCATTTTCGATACTAGGCATATAAGCCTTGAGGAGAAATGGAAAGTGATTTCCCTGTCTTCCGACGGTCATTTTATTCATCTGGCGGATCGATGAAAATTCATCGCTAACTGTTTTTGTATCGACCTCAATTTTCATATCACCGCCCTTATCTCTTATCGATGATATTTCTTGATCTAAAGATTTTAAAGATCGATAGCTACTCTCCATCTCTTTATCCGATTTTAACAGACTCTTCACGATATCCTGAACCTGCACAAGCGCCTTTTTTTGATCCGGGGTATATGGTGCGATAATACCACCGAATTCATCCTTTTTAAGATGGTTGACAATTACAGCGACACTGCTCTGCAGGCTTTTTTCAATTAAAAGATGCTGCTCAATTTTTTGTCGTAAACCGGCTATTTCAGCTTCTCGGGCCCCCGATTTGCGCTCCATCTTACTTTTTAATGCGGAAGGAGATCGTTTTTTTGATTTAACCGTTTCGTCAACAGCACTTGGCTTTATCAAACCATTTCCAATATTGAAAAGCCATTCATCCACATAAAAGATTCCGTCGTATGGCTTCTTCGCTTTGTTGATCTTAATAAGAAGTTGTTTTTGATTATCATCGATAAAATTGCTGTTGAGAAGACCGTACCGAAAAAGGGACTGTTGCGTTGAATTTAGATTTTCAAAAAAATTTTCGACAAGATAAAGAAGCATATTCCAGTATGCAGGCGTTATCTTTTCACGGTACATTGATTTTTCATCTTTGTCTTTGGCCTTTGAAAATTTCGCAATATTATCATGCAAACGCTGGCCTTGCTCACCACCTTCGCTGATTATCTTTGAATAAGAAGCCCCATCATCAAGAACTTCCTTTATATCGATCGGTTTAAACTCTAATTTCGGTATTGGTTTTCCAGTTTCTGTGATCGGTTCAACTGTGATCTCCTCTTCCTCTTCATCAATACCGAGAAGATCTGCTATTTCCGGATCCAATGCCTCATTATCTCCCATAATATCCTCTTTGTAAGTGAGAACGTTCTTTTTTAACATTTTAATACGAATGGTTGAAAAAATAAATAGAAAAAAATGGTATTGGTCTGGAAACAAAGGAGATTGTAAGGTTCAAAAAGTGGTTATTGTGAAGATAAGAGTGAAGTCTATTTTGGAGATGAGGGGACTTGAACCCCTGACCCCTTGAATGCCATTCAAGTGCTCTCCCAGCTGAGCTACACCCCCATGCGAGAACATGATAGAAATAAATCAGGCATGTGTCAAGTTTAAATTATGGTTGACTTTTAAGGATTGTATTTTAAATTATAACCACTTGGTGCGGGTATGCAGAAGAAAAACCCATCTCAAAAAGATAAGTGGACAGTACAAAAAATATATTGTGCAAATTGTTTACACTGTGTTGTTTTTAAGCAACCCATCGAAGGTGCAGACGCGTATGTATTACGTGTACGTTGTAGCATGGGATTATGGAAGAAAAGATCCGGAGAGGAAAAAGTATATAAATACTTTTCAATAATACGGAGAACACCAGACAAGTGCAATTTATACGATCCTATGGGTGAGGAGAAGTCTTTTATAAAGGAGTTGCGAAAAAGCTTGCCGGTAAAAGACGAGATTTATTCATACTAACTGTAATTTGACATATTTATTTTGAAACCTCCAGTGTGGTTCAAGGATATTTTGTGAGGCACCGTTTCTTTCCTGCTTTTATTATCGTATCTCTCTCTATACTATTCATTACCCTTTCCTGTGCATCGAAGAAACCGGTGCTCTACAAGAATGGAGAGCCGCTTTCAATTACAGACTATGAAAAAATTGCGCAAAAAGAGTTTGACGAAGGGCGATACGGTAATGCTATTGAGGTTTATCAGGCGATAATCACTCATTATCCGGAAAATGCAAAGGCACTCGCGTGGGCTCATTATGAAATCGGCTACTGCCATTATATGAAAGATGATTATGAACAGGCCAGAAAATATTTTAGAATAGTTGTAAACGAGTATCGGGAGCCAGCTGCAACAAAGCTTGCCGAAAAGATGTTGGACAGAATTATTGAACTGGAAAATCAGAAGAGTGAGAAAAAGAAAAGGAAAAAACAAGAATAAAACTCTCCTAAAAATAATTTTATTCTGCATCACTATCTGTATAATTCCTTTCTGTGTATTTCTTTTTATCAATTTTTCTATACTGTTTGAACAGTACAGAACGTTCACCCGTGAAATGTTCTGGGCCTCTGCTGGCTTCATTTGTTTCATTTTTATCTTTTTTATATTTGGAGCACCTGTAAAGAGCTATGTGCTGGAACATGAATTATCCCATTTACTATTCGCCTTCCTCAGCGGAACAAAAATTAAAACTTTATCTCTGAAAAGAAGAGATGCATTTGTAGAAACAGAGAGAGTAAACTTGTTTATTGCTCTTGCACCTTACTCGGTGCCGCTCTATACAGTTTTGATTGTTTTGCTCCATAAAATAATCGTTGTATTTACGGAATCCGCACTAATAAACAAACTATTTTATTTTTTATTTGGAATAACGTTGTCGTTTCACTTTGTTGCCACATTTCATTATTTACAGCTGGACCAGCCGGATGTAAAGCGATATGGATACTTCTCTTCGTTGATCTTAATCATTACCTGGGCGATTATCATTATTTCGATAATTTTCGCTCTCATGTTCAAAGATATACAGTTGCTGAAGTTTTATCGTTCATCCTTTAAGGAAGCGATAGGATTTTACAAAAGTTTTGGTATATTCTTAACGAATGTATTCACCAGATTGTAGTAGGGCTAAATTTCGCTTGACATTTACAGATTATCCATTTATTATTTAAAAGATTGTTAATTTTTAAACAATCTATTTATTTGTATAACAATAAATTAAATATTGTCAGGCGATTTTCACTTGCTGCATTGTAGGGTGAGATTGGAGAGAAAACCCACCAATTATTCTACAAAATTATCACATCAAATAATATGTGGAGAAGGGGACAGTAGCCTCCTGTCAATTTTCAGAGGAGTAGATCCTTATCCATCGCCCTTTTTTTCTATTAACAGGATAGCAGTAACGCAGTTTTAAATGTCATACAGTAAGTTATTGGGAAATGATACAACTTTAAGGAGGGAACCGTGTCGTCTAAAGTTTTTGAATTTCCAGTAGTTTATATAGCGGGATCTGCGTGCTCGGGATGTTCTGTTTCACTTCTCAATGCCTTGAACCCCAGTATTCAGAATTTACTGCTTGATCCGATAGTTCCCGGGAAACATGTTTCCCTAAAATTTCATGCCACAGTGATGGCTGGGCAGGGAGAGCCGGTTATTGAGGTATTAAGAGATATTTCAAAAGAAAAACCGAATGAATTTATTCTCCTCATTGATGGATCAATTCCTGCAGCCGAAGACGGCCTTTACTGCAGGCTGGGTGAGCTCGATGGAAAAGAGCTTACAATGAAGGATATGTCAGCTGACCTGGCTCGAAAGGCCACCAGTGTTATTGCAATCGGTACATGCGCTTCGTTCGGCGGCATCCCTTCTGGATATCCCAATCCTACTGGTGTAAAATCTGTTGCAGCTTTTCTGAGTGATGAGGGTATTGAGAAACCGGTAATCAACATTTCAGGCTGTCCACCACACCCAGACTGGATGATTGGTACGATAGCGGATGTCCTCATTAATGGACTTCCAACAGCGGACAAACTGGACGATGCTCTGAGACCGAAAACATTTTTTGGAGAGCTCATTCACGATAACTGTCCACGCCGCGGTTTTTTTGATTCGGGTCAATTTGCAAAAAAGACCTCTGACCCGGGTTGTCTCTATGAAATCGGATGCAAAGGTCCTGTAACCCATGCTGATTGCCCAACGAGGAAATGGAATAATGGGGTTAACTGGTGTATTGGATCAGGAGCACAATGCATTGGATGTGTTGAACCCGATTTTCATGACATGCTTGCTCCAATGTTCGAGAAGCTCGATGAATCGGCTCTTGACAGGTTCAAGATTCAGACTCGTTAAAGAAAAGATGGAGGATTAGTATGGCAACCAAAATATCTATCGATCCAATTACAAGGATTGAAGGACATATGAAAATAGAAGCAACCGTGGATGGTGGAGTTGTTAAGGATGCACAATGTTCGGGTACTCTATTTCGCGGCATTGAAATAATTCTGCAGGGGAGAGACCCGAGAGATGCACAGCGAATAGCGCAACGAGTGTGTGGAGTCTGTCCTGCGGTTCATGGAACAGCTGCTACTCTGAACCTCGACAGTGCATTTGGTATCGCAGATAAGGTACCTGACAACGGAAGGATAATCCGTAATCTTATTCTTGGTGCAAACTACCTGCAGTCCCATATTTTGCATTTTTATCATCTTACAGCACTTGATTATGTTGATGTTACAGCAGTCAGTGATTATAGTGGGGACGATCCGGATATGAAGTCACTGAAGAATTTCATCCTGAGAGGTGAGCTTGCTCCATTCACACCCCGCTATGAGGGGGGTTACCGATTCGATAAGGAAACAAATCAAAAACTTGTGAAACACTACCTCACCGCACTTGAGATGAGGAGACTTGCCCATGAAATGCTTACCCTGTTCGGTGGGAAAATGCCTCATAATGCGAGTATCGTTCCTGGCGGAGTTACTGAACATCCGACGATAGATAAGATTACCGGTTTTCTCTGGAGACTGAACAGAATACGGGATTTCATCAATGATGTTTATATTCCTGATGTTATAAAGGTTGCTCAGACTTACTCAGAGTATTTTGGCATTGGTTCCGGACCTGGTAATTTTCTCTCCTTTGGTGTGTTCGATCTTGACGGAAAGAGTAGCGATTATGCTAAGAGGGATCGATTGTTTGAACAGGGCGCCGCTGAGGGTTTGAGTACACTGCATCCTCTAAATACGGGTAACATTACCGAAAGTGTGAAGCACTCATGGTACGAAGATGATGCACCAAAACATCCACTGGAAGGGGAAACTAAACCCAGTGCCCGGAAATCGGACGGCTACAGCTGGATACGATCTCCTCGATACGATGGGAAGGTTTATGAGGTTGGTCCACTTGCACGTTGGGCAGTTTCCTATCTTGCCGGAAATAAAAGGGTGAAGACCGCACTTGAGAGCTGCATTGGTGATCTGAAGATTGAAAAAGAAGATTTGAACTCAGTGCTAGGCAGGCATGCTGCTCGAGCGCTTGATGCAAAGCTCGTTGCAGATGAAATGGCAGATTGGATACTTCAGATTAAGCCGGGGGAACCGGTATGTGCTGAATACGAGATTCCTGAAGTATCCGAAGGGATGGGAATAGTTGATGGACCGAGAGGAGCACTGGGGCACTGGATACGGATCAAAGACAGGAAAATCGAAAGATATCAGCTCGTTGTACCGACTACATGGAACGGTGGCCCCAAGGATGAAAGGGGTCAATATGGTCCGATGGAACAGGCACTGCTCGGAACAAAGGTGAAGGATCCAGAAAATCCTTATGAACTGGTTCGAATCATTCGGTCCTTTGATCCGTGTCTCGCCTGTTCAATCCATACGCTGAATTTAAAGGGAGACGGGATCGCTTCACTGCGGGTTGTATAGATGAAAAACAGGATAGCTATTATTGGAGTTGGAAATCAAATTATGGGTGATGAGGGTGCTGGGATTGAAACACTTCAGGTGCTTCGACAGATGGGTTGCCCCGAAGGGGTTGAACTCATTGACGCCGGCACTGCTTTTTTCAGTATAGTTTCAGATCTAAAAGATTTTGAGAAGCTGATCATTGTGGATGTCGTACGAGGTGGAAAGCCCCCAGGTACTGTGTACCGGTTTGAAATGGAGGATGTAAAAAGGGGTGAACTTTTAATATCGCTTCATGATGTAGGGGTTATAGATTCTCTGAAGATGGAAACTCTTGTCGGTAAAATTCCTGAAGAAATCGTATTCTTCGGAATTGAACCACAGAGGGTGGAGCTTTCCACCCAACTTTCAGAACAGATAAAAAAACGAATAGGTTATCTCGCACAGAAAATTCTGAATGAGGTCTCAAGCTTCACTGGTCTAAATAGCTGACATAGTAAGGGGTGCATAAGTTCTTAATATTTTTATTTCGAAGTTAATAATAAGACACCTTCTATATTTACAGAGGGTACAAATAGATCACCAGAAACTGATTATGTGGGAGGAGGAAGCATAATGGTAGTCAATGTTCCAAAACCGGATAAAGAGCTCTTTGACATGCTCGCTGAATATCGGAGTCTTTTCATTGTAGCCTGTGGGGGATGCCCCGTAGGTTGTGAGTCAGGCGGACATGAGCGTGCTGAGGAACTTTCCGACATGCTCGAAAAAAAAGGAAAAAAAGTAACGGGGTGTACTGAGATAGATTTTCTATGTAACAAGGTGCTCGTAGGTAAAAAACTTCGTTATAAACTGGACAAGCTTAAAAAGGCTGAAACAATACTGGTGATTTCTTGCGGAATTGGCGTACAGGCGACTGGTGCCATAGTCGATATTCCTTCACTCCCGGCTAATGATACCCTCTCAAGCCAGGGAATGCAGGGATTATGGCCGTCCAATGAACGCTGTGCTGGTTGTGGGACCTGCTATCTGGCACTGACCGGTGGGATATGTCCCATTACCTCCTGCTCCAAGAGCCTGCTCAATGGTATGTGTGGTGGCCAGCATGACGGTCTCTGCGAAGTTGAAGAAAACAGGGATTGCGGGTGGTATCTTATTTTTGAACGACTAAGGGATCTAAAAAAGCTCGACAACTTGAAAAAGATACCAAAGCTGCGGGATTTTAGAAAACAGGATGTTTCAGATAAAGAGAGGAACACAACCCGATGGGCCCTTGAAAAAGAAACTGTATACGTTGCTCAAAAGACTACTCCAGACGAGGAGGGGGAATAAAGATGAGTAAATTGCAGGAGAGTCTAAAAAAGGGAAAGTTCACCATTACTGGTGAAGTAGGCCCCCCGAAAGGCATAGATCTGGAACACTGCTGGAAGGAGGAAGTTGATTATATTCGTGATCGAGTTGTTGCGATCAATGTCACTGATAATCAGAGTGCTGTGATGAGGGTAAGCTCGCTGGGTATCTGTGCTCTTCTGGCAAAAGAAGGATTGGAACCCATATTACAGATAACCTGCAGGGATAGAAACAGGCTTGCAATTCAGGCTGATGTCCTTGGAGCATATGTTAACGGTATTCGAAATATTCTCTCAATTACCGGTGATCATACTACTGCTGGCGATCACCCGGAGAGCATACCCGTATACGACCTTGATTCTGTGAGTCTCCTTTTAGCGATGAACTGCCTTAAGAATGGAAAGGATCTTGCAGGCGAGGAGCTTGAGGGAGTTCCCTCTGATCTGTTTATAGGAGGCGTGGTCACTCCAGGTGCCGATCCTATTGAAATGCAGCTCATCAAGATGGAGAGGAAGATTGAATCAGGAGCGCAGTTTTTTCAGACGCAGGCTATCTATGATTCGAAAACTTTCGAGTCCTTCATGCAAAAGGCATCGAAGTTCAAGGTACCAATTCTCTGCGGAATAGTAATCATTAAGTCGGCTGGTATGGCCAGATATATGAATAATTTCGTTCCCGGTGTCTTTATTCCCGATGATATGATACAAACCCTATCAGCTGCACCGAAGGAAGAACGGGCTATGAAGAGTATTGAGATGATGACTGAGTTTATTAAAGAGATTACTCCAATGTGTCAGGGACTTCACATCATGGCTATGGGTTGGGAAAAATACGTTCCGATATTGCTCGATATGTGCGATCTTTGAAATAGATGTTCCAATACTTTTTCGGGCTAGTGAGATTTGAACTCACGACCTCACGGTCCCGAACCGTGCGCGCTACCAAACTGCGCTATAGCCCGTCTCAAGATTACCTGTTAGATTCTACCGTCTTATTATAAAAAGCTCACTATCGTAATAGTGAGCTTTTTTTTTCTTTATGTTAAAAGTGCCCCTCTGTATATAGCCATCGGGAGCGACGGGAATTGAACCCGCGATCTCCGGCTTGACAGGCCGGCGCGATAACCAGACTTCGCCACGCCCCCAATTAACAGCAGTCGGTAACATACTGGATTAGAGATGGTTTGTCAAGATAATTTAAATACAGGATTAGTAACCCTTTAGGCCCACAAGGAGCACCTGTGGGCCTATAGTTCTTAGAGGTCGCTTAAGCTTTAAATGGGCAGGCTATTTGGATCAATTGCAAATGCTGAGGCATCAAAGGTAGTTCCATCTATCGTAATCCTACCACTCAAACTAATATCCTGACCAATAACAATTGTCACGCGAAAATCGATCGATGATACATCGGCACCGGAAAAGCTCAAATTTCCAGACATTGTCATACTGATTTCACTTGTTGTCTCATCAATTGCAAAATCTGATATTGCAAAAAAGCCTGTAACAGTAATGTTTGACACAGGATCGGTATAATTGGTGAAGGTAATTGTAATTTGTGTGGGCGGTGTAGCTGGTTCAGGACAAAGTTCAGGATCGATTTCAATACCAGCCGGTAATGAACAAAGATCGTCAATGCCCCCAAATACAGGTCCCATTGCAGCACCAAATTTTGCAAGATCTTCGTTTGTTGGTTCTTCTAGACCCCCGTTGTCGCAGCTCAGGAACAATGCCAGTGTAATAATAATTACTCCCATAACAACTAACCATCTGGTTGTCTTCTTCATACCTCAAAGTCTCCTTTCGCTCTAAGCATTTTAAGTAATTATCCTACAAGTTTTGGTGATTGTCAAAATATTTTGGAATTTGATTTCACTCCCTCGTATTATATGTATTGAGGACTCTTCAATCATAGTTAGTTCTTTAGCTCATCAAATTGAAAAAGTTAATTATTTATATATTTTTCATAAGTATTACCAATGTAAATTATAAACCAAGAACCAATAAGCATTAAAATTAAAGCCCACTTTTACCGATGTAAAAGATGAGCAGTATAACGTTCCATAATGGGACTGGTGTTTATAGAAATGAAAAAATCCCCAATACATGGAAATTGAAATGAATCTCAAGAAAGATAACGGTCAGTTTAGAAAATGGTATTTGTTTGTTCTATTTCTTTTACTCATTCCTCTCCTCTTGTCATGTGCAACAACAGGAAGTATGTACAGAACTGAAGAAAAGAACAGCAGGGGCGTCTGGCACAGGGTTCAAGAAGGACAAACTCTATGGCGAATAGCGAAAACCTATCGTGTAACACTGGAAGAGATAAAAGAAGCCAATGATATAGTCGATGTAGTACACGTTGCAAAGGGGACATGGATCCTAATACCAAACGCCGATCGGATTCTCTATGTTCAAGGCAATGTGGATACTCTTCATGAAAAAGAAGCCGATCTTGGTTTCATGTGGCCATTAAAGGGTGAAGTTGTTAATTCCTTTGGTAAGAAGGAGAATGATTTTTTATACGGAATTGATATTAAATCGACAAGAAATCAAGATGTGGTAGCAACTCTTGAAGGGAAAGTGGTACTGTCCGGTACGATAAGGGGGTATGGGACCACGATTATCATTGAGCACGAAAATAATTACTGCAGTCTCTATTCGAAGAACATAAAAAGCCTGGTCAAAGAGGGACAGCTTGTTGAGAAGAACAGCGTAATCGCAAAAGCAGGAACGTCTACTTCAGTTACAGGCGATATTGTGCACTATGAGCTCTTCTTTAAGGGTAGACCGGTAAATCCACTCTATTATTTGCCTTAATCTGGACAAGTAAATATTTTTATAGTCTTGTATTCTGTCAGGCTTATGTGTGATATACTATATCATAGTGACGCTCAGTTGAAATTTATGTCTTGAAATAGAGGGGTCAAATCACAGAGGAAATGAATTCCTTTGGCAGTGAAAATGATGGAGCGATGCTACATCTGCGAGATGATGAAGATGATCCGCTCGCTGTTTACCTAAAACAGATTAAAAGGATATCCCTTCTGACGGCTGAAGAGGAGAAAAAATGCTATATTGAAATGAGATACTATCGGGATAAATTGAACAATTTAGAGCGGGACTTAAGATCACGTAAATTGGCTAAAGGAGAATATGATGGGGAAAAAAAGAAGTGGGAAGGTAAAATTGTAGAGGTCAAAAACAGAATTATTACGGCGAATCTGAGGCTTGTCGTAAGCATTGCGAAAAAATATCAGCACCGAGGTCTCTCATTGATAGACTTAATAGATGAGGGTAATATCGGTTTAATTGAGGCAGTCGATAGATTCGATTATACAAAGGGGTTCAAATTCAGTACCTACAGTACATGGTGGATAAGGCAATCAATAATTAAAGCCATTGCAAACAAGGGCAGATTGATAAGAGTGCCAATTCATATGCTTAATACCATTAAAAAGTGTTACTTTGTAACCAAGCAGCTTACACAGAAGTATGGACGGGAACCCACTGCAGCTGAAATATCTCAAAAATTGGGGGTACCTGAAGAAAAGGTACTAAAAATTTTACACATTGCTCAAGAACCAGGTTCCTTAGAGGTACCTGTAAATCCAGATAGCACTTCCGAACTTGGTGATCTCATAGTCGATATTGATAGTCAGAGCCATGAAGATGCTGTTTTTTTTATGGCACTTCAGGAACTTATCAAACAGGTCTTAGACAAACTAAGTAAGCGAGAAAAGAAGATCATTGAACTCAGATTTGGTCTTGATGGCGAAGGACCTTATACACTGGAAGAGACAGGTAAACTCATCGGCATTACAAGAGAAAGGGTAAGGCAGATACAGAACAACGCGATAAGAAAATTGAAAAATTTCAAACTTTCCGAAGATCTAAAGGAATTCATCGTCCGGTAGCATTCGATCAATCCTTCGAAAGGTACATGAATGGACCTCTATTCAATGATCCGGAATATACCGGATTTTCCAAAACCCGGAGTTCAATTTAAGGATTTGACTACACTCTGGAAGAACCCAGAGGCTTTCAGAAAATCAATTGATCTTCTCTTTGAAAGATACAGGAAAAAGGGGATAACCAAGGTCGTGGGTGCTGAAGCCAGGGGATTCATTGTGGGCAGTCCTCTCGCTTATCGTTTGAATGCTGGTTTTGTACCGGTAAGAAAAAAGGGGAAACTTCCCTTCAAACAGGTTGAGGCAACCTACGAACTGGAGTACGGAACGGATACACTCACCATGCATCAGGATGCTATAGCAAGGGGCGATAACGTTCTTATTGTTGATGATCTCCTTGCTACCGGTGGTACTCTAAAAGCAATAATTGAACTGATCCGTAAACTGGAGGGAGATATCATTGAAGCGGCTTTCCTGGTTGAATTGGAGTTTCTCGGAGGAAGAAAAGAGATTCAAATTCCCGTATTCTCTCTTTTACAGTACGCGAATGAATAGCACAACGCTGCAGTGGGAGAGGACCAGTCCAATTAGGACTTTTGAAATAGGTTCGATTTGACGATATATAATTAAAGTGCTGAGGACACTCACATGGGTGAAAAATATTGACGCGTGATACTTATTGCCATATAATTTTACAAGCTGAAAAGGACTCCTTTTGATGAACAAAGAATTCTCTCTCAGTCTTGCGACTATTGTAACACCTTATGAAATAAAGAATAACACGAGTATAAAAATATCTGAGGGGAAAATTACAGGTTTTTCCAAGTCAAATAATAAAGATTACGAGTTTGATCAATCCTATATTCTCTTTCCTTCCATTTTTAATGCCCATGATCACCTTTTTGGTACTTATTATCCTAAAATAGGAAGCGGACCGTACGTATGCTGGCTCCCCTGGGACTACGATCTTAAAACATCTGACATTTATAAAGAGCGAAACAAGAATTCACCTTTTCTAATATATCAACTTGGCTCATATAAGAACCTTATCTCTGGTGTAACAACGGTTCATGATCATATACCACATAAGATTAATGATCCTTTTATCGATAAACTGCCCATTCGAGTATTAAAAAATTATGCCCTCTCCCATGAGGCATCCGCATACGACCTTAAATGGGGGGAGGGTATTGACATCGAACATAAAAAGGCGGTAAGTAATAATATACCCTATGTGACTCACATAGAAGAGGGTTGGGATGATGAATCACTTCGGGGTATCGACATACTTCTTGAACACAAAGCACTTACTAATTATACGGTAATGATCCATGGTATCGGATTTTCTCAAAAGGACATTGAGGTTGTAGCAAAGCGGGGGGGAAATTTTATCTGGTGCCCTGGTTCCAACATGTATATGTTTGGAAAAACCGCGAAAGTAAAGGAAATAATGCAAGCAGGAATCAACACTTCGATAGGCACCGATTCACCTGCTTCCGGTGAGCTTCATATACTTGAGGAAATTCGTTTCGCGAAGAAGACCTATAAGCATATATATTCTGAAGAAATACCTGATCAAACTTTAGTAAAGATGATTACGGTAAATCCTGCAAAAGCATTTCGATTACAGGATAAACTCGGTTCGCTTGAGGAGGGAAAGCTCGGCGATCTCCTTGTCATATCAGGGAACGGTAAAAATCCATACGGTTCACTCGTGAATGCATCGCTAAAGGATATTGCACTTATCTTTATGGAGGGGCAACCCCTTTACGGGAATGTGGAGTTTAGAGAAATATTTGAGGATCTTGGTTCGGATTGTACCAAGATAACGGTTGAAGGGAAGGATAAATATATTGTCGGTGACCCTAATTCAATTATGGAGAAAATGCGAAATACTGTGGGCTTTAACAAAGAACTCCCATTTTTACCGATTTAGGAATCTATAGTGCCAGGAATTTTAAGAAACTACAAATCAGGTTCTATTATATACTTTGTAGGAGACGTAGGCGACAATATATATGTTTTGAAGGCCGGTGCGGTAAGCCTTATATACCATTCAATTGAGACGAATGAAGAAGTTCGGGAGACAATCAAAAATGGAGAATTCTTTGGCGTAAAATCTGCGCTTGCAAAACGTCCCCGGGAAGAGACTGCCCTCGTCATCAAACCTTCACAGGTACTCGTTCTTAGTACAGCAGAGTTTGAACTTCTCGTTACCAAGAATATTAATATTATTAGAAATTTCCTGCGTGTTTTCAGCAACCAGTTAAGAAGAGTGGGAAAACAAGTTCACAGCTTTTTAAACCATGCTGAAGTTGGAGATAATCAAGCAGAGCTATTTAAAATAGCTGAATACTATCTAAAAAATCATAAGTATTCGCAGGCACTCTACGTTTATCAGACCTATTTAAAGCATTATAAAAATGGGAGTTTCATTTCCCAAGCGAAGGAAAGAATCAGTGCAATCGAAGATGCAATGGCGGGCAAAGGCCCTGGAACATATGCGGCTATGTCTGGAGAAAAAGTTGCAGAAACGGTTCCTGCTATGGAAGGATCTGTTCCAGAGGTCGAGCAGGAGACAGATTCTAAGGAAACGATAGATATAGCAACGAAGTATTACGACGGTGTTAGCCTGTTTTCTCAGGAAAAGTATGAGGATGCATATAATCTCTTCAAAACTCTCCATGCTTCTGGGTCCCTCGATGCTGGAGCATCTGAGTATATTCCCAGAATCGAGTTTGAAATGGGCAGATGTCTTATAGCACTGAAAAAATATCAAGAGTCTATCTCAGTTTTTACAAATATGATTAAGAAATACCCTAAAGATGAAAATCTAAAGGACGCACTATTTAACATTGGGATTGCCTATAAACATCAGGGTGACAAAGGAAAAGCCGCATCTTTTTTTCAGAAAGTATTAAAGATGCTGCCGGAAAGTCCCATAGACAAGAAAGCGAAAAGGGAACTCTCCAGTTTGGACGTTTCCTTTTCTTAATTCAGTAAATAAAGAAGAGATATAAAAATGAACGGCAGTATGTTTAGTAAATTCGGCGTTACTTACAAGCCGGATGATATATTGTTCTGCGAATATGAGCCGGGAAAAGATTTTTATATTCTACAAGAGGGAAGGGTAAAAGTTACGAAAATCGTTTCAGATATGGAGAAAACACTCGACATATTTCATCCCGGTGATATTTTTGGGGAGATGGCAATACTTGAAGACCAACCGCGGAGTGCAACCGCTATTGCGATCGACGAAGTTAGGGCTCTTAAATTTAATAAAGAAAATTTTGATCTGCTGCTGCAGGGCAACCCACAGCTCGCCTTCAATATACTTAAAATCTTTTCAAATCGAATTTATGATGCAAAAAGAAGACTCCTCATACTTACACTTCCGGATATTGAGTCAAAGGTATGCGATGTCTTTCTCATGCTGGCGGAAAATCAACACATATCACCGAAAACTACCAATCCTGTAACGTTTAACAGTAAAGTTGATGAGATTGCACATTGGTGCGGAGAAAAGGTAGGCAAAGTTAAATCGGTGCTGGGCAATTTTACAGATACCGGTAAAATTCAGATCTATGAAGACAGGATTGTGGTGAAGAATTTATATGAAATGTTTCGAATTGTAAAAAATAAAAGAAAAGCACAAACAAAGGAAGAGTAGCCTCCCCTATATCTACATTAGCGGTTGTACATCCATTTGTCCTGTGAGTATTTATCACGGACAAGAGCCGTTGTCATTGACAATTCAAAATCAGAAAGCTCACCTTCAATAAGAGGAATATGCTGCCCAAAACCATTTTTCAAAGCAGTAAGAAGATCCTCTTCATTTATTCTGACAGCAGCGGCCTGACTCAGAGAGCTAATGTTTTTTTTAAAGGAGGAATCACATTTCAAATATTTTGATATCTTTTTATACGATCCGGTGAGTGGAATGGCGCCATGCTGAAGAACCACGCCGTCTTTTATAACCTGTGCGCTGCCAATAAGCTTACCATGACCAAGAGTTTCGATTTCAAATTGTGCCGGTGAAGCGAAACAATTCGCAGATCGAAGGTCTCCACGGGATTTTTCTGCTATTTTACATTCAATACCAAGCAGGCGCAATGAATCCGCGAGACATCCTGCAACAAAAATGAAAATATCTTTTTTCCTAAAGGGTTTGTAATCATTCTCAGTAAAGAGAATGCTGTAGGTAAGCTCATTGTCATGAAGGACCGCCCTTCCACCTGTGGGTCGTCTGACAATACCGAGACCATCTTCTTTGCATTTATTATGATCAATATCAGCGGCGCTTTGAAATAGTCCAATAGAAATCGTTGGCGGATCCCATTTATAAATTCTCAGAACAGGATGTGAACGATTTTCTTTAAGCCCAATGAGTATGGCTTCATCCATAGCCATATTCGTATATCCGTCATGTGTGCCTGAGTTAATAAGACGAAATGCTCTCGTACTATTTTGAATCATCTTATTCGGTTTCAAGAAGATTTGATGGATCGGATTCTTCAACTCGATCAGTTGCTGCTTCCATCATGAGTTCGATTGCTCGGTCGTCCGTATCTTCACGAGCATTATTCACAAGATCATCGCTTTCCTCGGCGGGTTCTTCAAGAGCAGCTGGACTATTGCTTTTTTCACTCGAATCGGTGGATGGATCGTCTGGCTGGGGTGTAGGGATGATTTCTTCCTCTTTAAGCAGGTCGGGTAGTTCATCTTCTTCAAAATATGTTGGAGATTCCTCATCCTCAGTTAATCCCATATCATAATCTAATTCATCGTTTTGATTATTAATCTCTGAAAAGGTATCTCCCGTTTCTCTGTTCAAAAGTCTCGATGAAGACTTCTTACGTTTAAAGATATCGACATTGAAAGAGTCTCCTTTTTCATCTCCGTTGCATTTGGTACTATATTCCGTTGGAACTGTGCCCTCGAGAAAATACTCTGTGATAATATCCTGGCAATCCTTTGTCGGTAGAAGTCCCGAATTCTTGTCGATATTGATAGTGTATACGCCTTTGGGTCGTGAGTACCATGTTGCCGATGTATCCTGAAGAGCATCTCTCATGAACTGCGCCCAGATGGGAGCCGCAACAATTCCTCCTGCCTGTCCCCTTCCTAATGAAATACTGTTTCGGTCAAATCCTACCCACACAGATGCCACAAGATCCGGTGTAAATCCGGTAAACCAGGCATCCTTCCAGTTCTGGGTTGTTCCTGTTTTTCCAGCTGCCGGCCTGTCGAAGCCATTATTAATTGCAGCCCTATAGCCAGTTCCACCCGGTCGCAGCACATCGCGCAGCATGTCAACGATGATGTAATTCGTTTGTTCCGTAAGTATCTGTTTTTGACCATCTCTCATCTCACGTTTGCGAAGCTCTGCTTCAAAGTTATCAATGAGATTTCCATCCCTGTCCAGAACATAGAGAATCGCTATTGGTGTTACTTCCTGTCCTTTGTTTGCAAAGGTGCAGAAACCTTTTGCTTGTTCATAAGGTGAAAGTTCTACAACTCCAAGTGCAATTGAGTAAACTTTTGGAAATCTCTCTTCAATTTCATCCGGAGCAGTTATTCCGAGGATCCCAGAAGCGTACTTGACAACTGTGTCCACACCGAGCCTGTCTACGATTTTTGCTGTTACGACATTTACGGACCTGCGGAGAGCCTCTCGCAATCGGAGCTTACCACGGTATTTGCCGCTATAATTATCAGGGATCCATTCCTCTTCTCCGTCGTAGAAAACAACAGGGCTATCAACAATTATAGATGCCGTCGTAAAAATTTTTGTGTCGATGGCTGCAGAATATATGTATGGTTTGAACCCAGAGCCGGTCTGCCTTCTTATCTGTACTGCTCGATTGATCTGATTATCTTCAGAAAATCTACTTCCGCCAACCATTGCTGTGATGTAGCCAGTCTTGGGCTCGATGGCGATGAATCCTCCCTCAACTTTCTGGAATTCCCCGGCGCTCTCATCAATCAGATAGGAGCTCTCTACTATTCGACCTATATCATTCGTCCCAAATATGAATGAGATCATATCGAGAGGAGCAATTAAATTTTCATCGAGATAGTCCAATATTCTCCCTTCATTTTTTTGTTGTCCAATGTTTAAATTTTCCAGATTGAAAAGAAGAGAAAGCATATCGAGAGAGTCGATAAACCTCTTGTCGAGGGATTCCCGTACTGTATTCATCGTTATCTTATAGATTTCGTTCTGTCGATCGAGTCCCTCAGTAAGGTATTTTTCTGCGTATGCCTGATGTTTTAATTCGAGTGAGGTGTAAACCTTGAGTCCATCCGTGTATATACGTTCCGAACCGTATAGTTTTTCCAATTTTTGACGTACATACTCAACAAAATGGGGTGCCTTGTTTTCCGAAAGCTTGTAAACTGATTGTGAAGGAGATCGCATCTGCAATCTGAAACTTACCCAAAAATCTTGAAAGGATTCATATGCTTCCTCTGGACTCACCATTTTCAGTTTTACCATGCTTTCAAGAACCCGTTCCTGTCTTTTTCTCGCGAGATGAGGATTTTTCAGTGGTGATAGCCTATTTGGTGACTGAGGGAGTCCTGCAAGCATAGCACATTCAGCTAGTGTCAGCTTTGATATCGGTTTGTTGAAATAGAACTGTGAGGCAGCCTGTATCCCATAGGCACCGTGACCGAAGTAAATTTGATTGAAATAAAGTGTAAGTATCTCGTTTTTGGAATACCTCTTTTCAATTTTTAGAGAGAGCCAGATTTCTTTAATCTTCCGAGCATAGGTTTTTTCCCTTCCAGTGAAGAGAGTTCTGGCGAGCTGCATGGTTATGGTGCTGGCACCTTGACTTATTCTTCCTGATTTTACATTTGCGATAAATGCTCCGAATACTCTTTTTACATGTATACCTCGATGGGAATAAAACTGGCTATCCTCAATTGCCAGAATGGCATTGATCAAATTTTTTGGGAGCTCCTCGAAGGTTACCGGTTCTCTTTTCACGGTGAACAGTTCACTGATCAGTTCTCCGTTACGATCATAGATTTTTGATGGAATCTCTGGTTTGAAATTCTCAAGGCTTGAAATATCCGTTGTGTCATCGAAAACCGAAATAACTATGCCCAACCCTGAACCTAGAACTATGGAGAGAAAGAGTAATATATAGATGAGAATTTTTTCCAATTTGTTTAAATGCTTCATTTGTGGTTACATGACATGAGGTTCTGTTGTGGAGAATTATCAAATGAACCTTACTAAGGAATGTTTAAAAAGTCAAGAGCAATAAAAAAGACTAGCGTAACGCTAGTCTTCGTCGGATACAAAAAAATAGTTAACTGGGAGGGGAACTATAATGTTTGCACCGACATCACTATTTTCGGAATTCTCAATGGAATACTTTATAGAATGTTACTGTTTTGTTTTAATAATCTTTTCCCGATAATAAATTAGGTCGACTCACAAGTTCGAACTTATTATTTAATTGACAGTTAATAATTTAACAATTTCAACTTATCTTGATAGTGTGGATAATTCTTTGGAAACTTGTTAAAATAAAATTGGGGGTAGTTCTGAGGATGAAACGATTTTTCCCAATTTATTTGCTTTGCATGCTCTTCTTCTGGGTAAGTACGCAAAGTATGGGATCAATACGCGATATTCCAAAAATAGGAAAAAGAATATTTCAAAATTTTATTTCTTTAGCTTTTCTGAAAGAATATGTGTTTTATGAAATGCAAAATAGTTTTGAAAAAAGTTCTGACCAGGTTTCTTTCTATCTTAAAGAAACGGCATCTCTATTAAGTAATACATCTTTGCTCGACGAGCGGTGGTTAGGCAGACTGAAAGAGGAAAAAATTATTGATTCCGCCTATTTTACATCCAATGATAAGGTATCCATAGTTGGTGCACCTATTACGTCCGATCTATCGCAAAAATCGGGATACATTATAGATGAAAGGGAAAAGCTACACTATGTGTACCACGATAAGGAGAGTGCTGTATTCCTTGACGCAGTCATTGAACTAAGAGTGTTGCAGGAGAGCTTCTCACAGGATAGATATGTGCCACACACTATTATTATCTACGATAAAAGAGAGGAAACTCTTATTGCCATGAATGGGGAAAGTCCGCCATTATCTGAAAGCATAGATGAAGTCGTTGTTATTTTGGAAAAAAACTCATTTTTAATTGGTAAGCAAGGAATTGTAATGAGCCGAATTATCGGTATTCGAGACTCAGCGCTCATGCTCATTTCACTGTATCCGGTCAGGTTTGGGCGAAGAGCCTACAATATGTTTGGGTTAATTGCAGTTGTGATAATCACGATATTACTGGCGGTAAGTACAATCAGATATTCTGTATATGACTTTCAACAAATCCGTGGAGGGTTATATATTATGGCTGATAAAAAAGACAAAGGGGATGTGATAAGTGAGATTGATAAGGAAATTTCAGATATCATTGATGGCGAAGAAGCTCCCCCCAAAACCCCTACTAAACTGGTCGAGACGCCAACAGAAAAGTTAGAACAAAAAAAATCGGAAGACATCGTAGGTGGGCAGGAGAAAAAACTTGAAGCCGATGGTATAATTATAAAAAAGGGATAGTTTACGATTTACTAATCTTTTATTCCCGGTGTTAAAGTGAAAAGAATAATTTTTATCGTAATTGCAGTTATTATAATGCTCACAACAGTTTACCTTCTTTTTGGTGAGGGGGTAATACCATTTGAAACGACACGATTAAGAGAAGAGGGATTTCAATCTGTTTATAAGGGATTACAATTAATAATCGGAAATAGAGTTCAATCGAGCAGTACGAAATTAGTGAATGAGATGACACGCAGGTTTACCCTATCCCTTTTAATCGAGCTCAAGAAGATAGAGTACATTGTCGGAAGTATTGAGGCTGACAAGTTTATTGAGGGTAATGATGACAACATTAATATGCTCCTGAAGCAGGTTGATGAAATATCATCAATCGAGAAAATACGGGTCATAAATGACGATTATGAACTTCTAAAGACCACCTCAGATACGGACATAATTGGTCTGAATCTCGATGAAGAGATATACAGCGAAATTTTTACCACCTCGGCACTTGGTAATAGCTCGATAATCCTCGATAACCTAACTAATGAAATTGTAATTGGTAGGAGAATTGACCAAAGGTATGCGCTTCTCTTCTACTATAGCATGGAATTTATTGATTCTCTATTCTCCTCTATCTCCGGTCTGGAATATAAGAGGATCGAACCAATCCAACCAAAGTTCATCATCATAAATTTTCCAGATTTCGGTGTTGGAGAAGAAGGGTCAGTTTCTCGAATTAAAGAAGCGGTTCGAAGCGAAAAGAACGGTTGGGTAAAGGTAAGGTCAGAAGACCATGAAGAAATTATTTTCTTTGAATCTGTATCGGAGCCTTTATCTGATTGGAAAATCGGTTTGGCGGTTGAAAGGGAAAGATTCACCTTTTCTATTCTTGGTTTTGTTATTTTTGGCATTCAAGCGGTTGCCTTATTCGTCATTCTCCTCTTTATCATAACAACTGTAAAGGAAAAAAGGTGGGGTATAGGAACATCCGCTCCTCAAAGACGGTATGCGGCTGCTGTGGCAAGAAAGGGCATATTGAAAGGTGCAGGTGTCGTGGGTGGCGTTGTTTCACCAACTGGACAGAAAAAGGTACAGCTGTCCGAATCAGCTCTTGTTTCACTTGAGGAGCTTGAGGAAGTTTTTGAACTGGAAGAAGTCGGTGAGGCTGTCATTGCTGAAGAACTCGAAGAATTTGAAGATGAAAAATCGAATGATACAAACAAAGATGAAGCCACTGAGCAGTCTAATGAAGCAGCAGAGCTGTCCGATGAAACGCCAATAAGTGACACTCTTGATGAGTTTGACGGTGAATTAGAAAAAAGAAGAGAAAAAAGCGATGAGGAGGAGTTGGCAGATCTAGAAGCTGTGCAGCGGGAAATCATGGGACCAGAAGCACAGATGCTTGAGGAAATCGATACACTGAAGCAACTGTCCCAGAAAGATGAAAACTTGGATCAGGTTTTAGGCCAAGAAGAGCCGGAAGAAGAAAACATTTTTGATGATTATCCTGAAATACGAGAGAAAACTGAGTCTTCTCCCGACAGTCTTCCTGACCTTGAGTCGCTCGTAAAGGCAGAATCTGGAATCAATACTGATAAAGGCAAAGATACCGCTCCTAAAATATCCGTAGATGTGGCTGAAAGTGAAGTGGACAGTGTGATAACGGATAATTTGGCCAGCATATTTAAAAAAATTGAGCAGAGTGGTGTGGAGGCCCTGAAGGTAACCGAAGCGACCGAAACGACCGAAGGAAGTCCTGCAAGGGGAAGTCCTGCAGGGATGACCGATGTTGCTGAGCTTAGAAAGAGATTTAGACAGTTTATGAAGTATCTTCAAGTATCAAAAGGTGCTGTGCTGCTCAGGGAGAGTAGTGGGCTATTTAAACCAGTTAGCACTGTAGGGTTGAGCAGGGAAACGAAACGGAAACTTCCCTTCAAAGGAAATGAGAAGATTCTGATTAACATTTTAAACAAGGATAAAATTCTCTTTATTCAGAATGAAGCATTCTTTAGTGGGATTTTACAAAAAAAATTTGATTCTACCGATTCATCAACAATCAAGAGTATTTTCTTCTGTCCAATCATAACAGGAACTGAAAATGACGTGGAAGCTGTTGAGGGTCACATCACAACAAAGAAACAAAACGCTGTTCAGCCTGGGTTGATAAAGACACTTAAACCCACTTTTCTTGGATTTTTAATCATATGCCCTAAGGAGGATGATAAAACAAGCTCGGATCGCATATTAAAAGAGCTAAAAGGAATAAAAAAGAAAATCAAGAATATATTTTGAATGTGTCTTTTTCTTGACTCTAACAGATTTGTATAGTAATCTATGGATCAATGTATACTCCGTGAAAGGGGAATCGTGGTGGTGTATATAATCTTGCAATATGCACTGCCATCCCTCGTCTTTGGTTTAGTAATCGGTTATTTTCTGCGCCGATATATATCAAAACTTAAAATTAATTCCGCGGAGGTAGCCGCTGATAATATTTTAAAAGAAGCGCAGAAAGAAGCGGAAGCGAAGAAACGTGAAGCAATTCTCGAAACGAAGGATCAGCTCTTTAAAGAAAGAAGCAACTTCGAAAGGGAAACAAAAGAGAGGAGAGCTGAACTTCAACGATGGGAAAAGCGTCTTCTTCAAAAGGAGGAAAATCTCGATAAGAGATTAGATGTACTAGATAGAAAAGATAAATCGTTATCAAACCGGGAGAGGGTGGTAGATGCAAAAGAGGGGGAAATAAAACAAGCTCAGGAAGAAGTTCGAAAAGAGCTTGAAAGAATTTCCGGCCTCACAGCTTCAGATGCAAAGGATATGCTCATCAAGAGCATGGAGGAGGAAGCGCGTCATGACGCGCAGATCTCGATAAGCAGCATTGAGAATGAAGCAAAAGCCGTAGCCGAGAAAAAGTCTCGGGATATTCTCGCCCATACAATTCAACGTCTTGCCTCAGAAATTACATCGGAAATAACCGTTACCTCGGTTTCACTTCCAAATGACGAAATGAAAGGCAGAATTATAGGAAGAGAGGGGAGAAATATCCGTGCTCTCGAAACACTTACAGGTGTTGATGTTATTATCGATGATACACCAGAAGCCGTGGTTATATCGAGTTTCGATCCCGTAAGACGCGAAATTGCACGGATCTCGATGGAGCGGTTGATAGCCGATGGTAGGATTCATCCTGCACGAATTGAAGAGGTAACCTCAAAAGTTACAAAGGAAGTAAACAAGGTCATCATCGAGGAGGGCGAGAAGGCTGCTTTCGATCTTTCAATTCAGGGTTTATCTCAAGATATTGTACCGTACGTGGGTCGACTATTTTTCAGGACCTCTTATGGACAGAATATCCTCGCCCACAGTAAGGAAGTTGCCCATGTTGCAGGTGTCCTCGCTTCCGAAATTGGTGCCAATGTGCAGCTGGCAAAAAGGGGAGGCCTGCTCCATGATATAGGCAAAGCGGTTATAACCGATGGCGAGGGTAGTCATGCTGTCGTTGGGGGTGAGCTCGCAAAAAAATTCGGGGAATCTCGCGAAGTTGTTAATATCATTGAGTCACACCATATGGACCGAGAACCTGAAACTGTAGAAGCGGTTCTCATACAAGCGGCAGATGCGATTTCTGCCTCCCGTCCAGGTGCACGGCGAGAATCGATGGATACTTATATTAAACGACTTGAATCTCTTGAGAAAATCGCCGAGGGTTTCGATGGTGTTGAAAAATCTTTCGCCATTCAGGCAGGGCGGGAGATTCGAGTTATAGTAAACAACGACCGCATTGATGATTCCAAGGCAAAAGAAGTTGCACGGGAAATCGCTAAACGAATCGAAAAGGAACTAAAATACCCTGGAAGAATAAAGGTTACACTGATCAGGGAAACGAGAATCGTTGAATACGCGAAATAGAGAGAGCCACTCTTTATTCAAGGTACAGTAACCACTGAGTTGAAAACCCATATTACTTGTACATGTATAAAATATAGACCCGGTCAGGATGGAATTTGAATAACGGTTGTATAATCGTTGCTCTCATTGGTGACATAGTTGGAGAACCTGGTCGTAAAGCCCTTTTTCTCTCCCTTTCTCAATTAATCCATGATAAAAAAGTAGACTTTGTGTTGGCAAACGGTGAAAATGCGGCAGGTGGATTTGGTATAACGGGAAATATTGCCTCGAAGTTGTATTCATATGGAGTTGACTGTATAACGACGGGAAATCACGTTTGGAGAAATAGGGAGGTTTTTAAAATTATTGAGGAAAATCACAGATTATTGAGACCGGCAAATTATCCAAAAGGAACACCGGGGAGGGGTTGGACCATTCTTGAGAAAAACGGAATGAAGCTTGGTGTTATGAATTTGCTCGGGAGAATTTACATGGAGCCTCTTGAATCTCCCTTTAAAATCGCACGACGTGAAATATCTATTATTCAAAAGGAGACCAAGAATATTGTCATAGACTTTCACGGTGAAGCAACAAGTGAAAAAGTTGCTCTGGGATGGTTTCTCGACGGCGCAGCCAGCGCTGTAATAGGTACGCATACCCACGTACAAACAGCGGATGAAAAAATTCTTCCGAAAGGGACAGCCTATATCACCGATGCTGGAATGACGGGCCCTTTCGATTCAGTCATTGGAATGAAAAAGGAAAATGCCTTGAGGAAGTTTGTAACATTGTTACCCTCTAAATTCACTGTGGCTGAAGATGATATCAGACTCAATGCAGTCATTGTTTCGATAGACAAAGAAACAGGAAAGGCAAAGCGAATAGAGAGAATAGATAAAGATGTTTTTCAATAGCAGTCTGCATTTATGCTCTGATACTTTCTTTCTGGGTTAAAGGGTTGGAGTTCCATTTGATAAGGCACGGGAGGCCTATGAAAGAGAGACTCGATACGCTAATTGCAAAGAGAAGTATTTTAAACTCGAGAGAAAAGGCAAAAGCATATATTCTAGCGGGAAGTGTCACTGTTGATGGGGAGACGGTTCGAACCACGGGGTTTCTTGCTGATGTAGAGGCAAATATTCAGATACATCATCCCAAAGGTGGGTATGTCAGCAGGGGAGGGATTAAACTTGAAAGAGCGCTCAGGGATTTTTTCATTCAGGTAAAGGGGGCTCAGTGTCTGGACATTGGTGCATCTACTGGCGGTTTTACAGATTGCCTACTAAAGAACGGCGCAGCTTCTGTGACCGCTGTCGACGTAGGGAAAAATCAGATTGCCTACACATTAAGAGAAAATCCTCATGTGAGAGTTGTAGAGCAGTTTAATGCCCGCTATATTGATCGACTGAACCTGGCTTCACCACCCGATATTGTAACTGTTGATGTATCCTTCATCTCGATTCGTCTTATACTAAAGCCACTTGCTACCATCATTACAAATAATACCAATATCATATTGCTTATTAAACCACAATTTGAATTGGAAAAACCCTACAAAGGTTTCAGGGGTGTTGTAAGTGATAGAGAACAGCATACAAACATTCTTGAAGGACTCCACGATTTTTTTATTTCCGAGGGATATCGTGTCATAAGATACGCTTCTTCACCCTTGAAAGGCCCGAAAGGAAACATAGAATTTTTCGTCCATTTAAAAAGTAAAAACGGAGGGGATACACCCAGGAGCAGTATAATAGAAGTCGTGAATAATGCTCATCAAAGGTTCCAAAAGAAACAAGGAGAATAGCATGACGAAATTCATATTTGTTACCGGCGGTGTATGTTCATCTCTTGGAAAGGGAATCGCCGCGTCATCGCTTGGCTGTTTACTTGAGCATCGTGGGTTTAAAATAAGTATTTTAAAAATGGACCCCTATATCAATATTGATCCTGGAACCATGAGTCCATATCAGCATGGTGAGGTATATGTTACCGAGGATGGTGCTGAAACGGACCTCGATCTCGGAAATTATGAACGGTTTACATCGCAGAATTTATCAAGGCTAAACAGTGTTACGACCGGGCAGATATACAGTACGGTTATTGAGAAGGAACGAAGAGGTGATTATCTCGGAAGAACAGTGCAGGTAATTCCTCATATTACCAATGAAATAAAACGACGCATATCGATAATCGCCGAGAATGATCATCCCGATTTTGTAATTGTTGAAATCGGTGGGACAGTAGGCGATATCGAGGGGATACCTTTTCTTGAAGCGATACGACAGTTTAGGCTCGATGTAGGGAAGGATAACAGTTTATTCATTCATGTCACGCTCATCCCAATCGTTGGGGTAGCTCTTGAACCGAAAACCAAACCAACACAGCACTCTGTGAGCAAATTAAGGGAAATCGGTATCGTACCGGACATCATATTATGTCGGACCAAAAATGAATTGAGCAGTGAGATGAGAAGTAAAATTTCACTTTTCTGTAATGTTGAGGAGCGGGCAGTTATCGCTGCAAGGGACATCGAACATACTATCTATGAGGTTCCACTTATCCTTAAGGAAGGTGGATTGGATGAAATCGTCCTCGAAAAATGCGGTATGGAAAAGAAAAAAATACAGTTTTCAGATTGGGATAAAATGGTCAAGCGATTGGTCATGGCAAAAGAAGAGGTGAATATTGCTGTTGCTGGTAAGTACACCGAGCTTCATGATGCGTATAAGAGCATTTATGAGGCACTCGTTCATGGCGGCATCAAGAATAATGTAAAGGTCAATATCAGTAAAATAAAAGTAGAGACGTTGAGTGAAGAAAATCTTGGTATTATATTTAACGGAATACATGGAATTCTGATTCCTGGGGGATTTGGAGAAAGGGGAATCGACGGCAAGGTTCTTGCCGCAAAGTATGCGAGAGATATGAAAATTCCACTTTTTGGTATATGTCTCGGTATGCAGGTAATGGTAATTGAGTTCGCACGAAATGTACTCGGGTACAGTGATGCAAATAGTACAGAGTTTAATATAGATACAAAGCATCCGGTAATCAGCCTGATGGAAGAACAGAATGGCGTTAAAAATCTGGGTGGCACAATGCGACTAGGAAGACAGGTTGCTTTTCTTAAAAAAGGAAGTAAGACACAGCAGGCTTATGGTACCGAAAAGATGAGTGAACGGCATAGACATCGATACGAGTTTACAAACAAATATCGTGATATAATGGAAAAGAATGGACTCATAATCTCCGCAACTTCACCTGATGGGACACTTGTTGAATCTGTGGAGTATCGGGATCATCCCTGGGGTGTCGGAGTACAGTTTCATCCAGAATTTAAATCAAAACCTGTATATGCTCATGCACTATTTCGAGATTTTCTAAAGGAGAGTAAGATTTATAAGAAAAAAAGGGCAAAGGAAATACAACCCAAAATATGAGGTCATTAGCGACAGTTCTATGTGTTCTCTTTCTGATTGCGGCTCTCACAGGTTGTTCCCTGAAAACCAAAGATAGACAGGACTCCGAAGATCCTGCAACAGTTCAGCAATTACCCCAGTATAAACTCCATCAAGTTACCCATTTACACTACGAATCGGGTATTCTCCGCTTCAAGGTTGTTTTTGATCGTGGTTCCTTTTACTCAGACACGGATGAGTTACATGTTGAAAATAGCAGTTTTGTATATTATGATAGTTACGGGTCGATCCTTTCGAGGGGTAGATCGAAAACTGCGACTCTATTTAAGAACGAAGGACAACTGATTGCGGAAGACGATGTGGTTGTGGTATCTGAAGTTAATGGAGGGGTGCTCACAACTGATTATCTTGAATGGCATGGAGACAGAAGCCAGTTCACAACTGAGAGTTTTGTCACTATTACAAGGAAAAATGGGGATATTTTACAGGGAATCGGTATGGTCACCGATGTAGCACTCAGGTATGTCCAGGTTAAAAAGGATGTTAAGGGAAAAATTAAGGCTGACTAACACGATTTTTGGATTCTGCTTTAAAGCTAGTGGGTTTCTTTTATTAATCATGGGCGTGATGTATACGCTTTATGCTGATGCTTACCTGGCTGAGGATAAAATTTATTATGGAGCAGACTCATACTTTGTTAATTATGATGATGAAATTATCAAGGCTAAGGGGCATGCCTATTATCGAAGAGGATTCAACGAAGTATCTGCCAGTGAAATTATTATTTACTATTCTGATGAGATAAAAAAAGCGTATTTCTACAATAATGTGCTCGTGAAAGATAAAGAAGAGAAGGCGGAGATACGTGGTAATTACGGCGAGGCTCATTTTAAGAAAGATTACTATTTTGTCGATGGCAATGCAGTGTATACGGATACGTTTAGAACAATTCGCTCACGAAAAATAGAGTCCAACAGAGGAGCTTATTTTCTTTTTTCCGATAATGTTGTGTTCGATGACCAGGATATTAGAATTCACTCCAATTCACTGGAGATTGACGAGCATGATAATGCATACTTTACCGATGATATAACCGCTGTGTTTCTTAATACCGGTGATGATCTGTATTGTGGGTTAATCAAGTATTCGATCAATACAGGAGATAGCGAATTCCAAAACGACGTTGTTTATATACAGAAAGAAAATGACGGGGAGGATACCCTTATTGTCAAGGCAGAAAACGCAAAATACTTTCATAAAGGTAATTATTTTCTTCTCATGGATGACGTTTATATTTTAACTAAGGAGTATTCAATCAGCAGTTCAATGGTGAAATACTATAGGGATATAGGTATCGTTGAATCATTTGGAGAGACAGTGATGCACGATGGCAGGAGGACTGTGTATAGCAATAATATGAAATTAAACCTTGATGAGAAAAAAGTCGTGTTTTTTGGACCTGTTAAGGGGGTATTTCGAAATCCTAAGGGTTTGGAGAAAGTTAACAGCAAGTGAATACGATCGTTGTAGAAAGTTTAGTTAAGAGCTTTAAAAAGAGGAAGGTGGTAAAAGAGGTTAGTTTCAACATTGAAGAGGGTGAAGTCGTTGGGCTGCTTGGTCCAAACGGGGCTGGAAAAACAACGTCTTTTTATATGATTGTAGGATTTATAAAGGCGGATAAAGGTAACATCAGGCTCAATGATGTGGATATAACCCACGTTCCTATGTTCAAGCGGGCACGTATGGGCATCGGTTATCTGCCTCAAGAGGCCTCGGTTTTCCAGAAGTTGACGGTTGAGCAGAATATAATGGCTGTTCTTGAAAATACGACTCTACAAAAGAGAGAACGGAAAAGAAAGGTGGGTGAAATAATCGGTGAGCTGGGCATAGAGCAGGTTAGAAAACAAAAAGCATTCACTCTCTCAGGTGGTGAAAGGAGAAGAACTGAAATTGCACGGGCCCTCGCAATAGAGCCAAAATTTCTTCTCCTGGATGAACCTTTTGCAGGGGTTGATCCCATTGCTGTGTTCGATATTCAGAGTATTATCGATAGGTTGAAGAGCAAGGGTCTCGGAATATTAATAACGGATCATAATGTCAGAGAGACATTGCGAATCACTGATCGTGCTTATATTATGAATGAAGGTGAGATCCTAGTTTCTGGAGGGAGTGAATATCTGGTTAATAATGAAGAAGCGAAGAGAATATATTTGGGTATCAATTTTACGATTTAGAATCTGTATGTATGAACTTGATATTTGTTAGAAAAGTTAAATTCGGTATTGTAAGGTAATAGGGAGTTTTTAGGTGGATCTGAAACCGGAATTACATATCAAACAGACACAGAAATTAATAATGACTCCCCAGCTGCAGCAAGCGATAAAAATGCTTCAGCTGTCAAACCTTGAGTTAAATCAGGCTATTGAAGAAGAATTAATTGACAATCCTGCACTTGATAAAGAGGACAGACAGGAATATTCCTTAGATGAGTTGAGTGAAGAGGATCTTTCCCAAAGGATAGAGCAGACCAAGGATGAGAGAATCGGAGAGGATTTCAACGAGGAAACCCTCTATACTGAACAACCCTATGCATCTCCTGATTACAGCTCTGGTGAAGATAAGAAGAGAGAATTTTTAGAAGGAGCAGTATTCCGTGAGGAAACGCTTAAAGAATACCTGATGCGACAGTTGCATCTAACAGATATTGGACCGGAAGAGTTGAAAATTGCCGAGATCCTAATCAGCTATATCGATGAGCGGGGATACCTCTCCATTTCCCTGGAAGTCATATCAGGTGAGTTTTCAATTTCAGAAGAAAGACTTGAAAAAGTTTTGACCATTGTGCAAAGCCTTGACCCACCAGGGGTCGGGGCACGTGAAATAAAAGAGTGTCTTTTGATTCAGCTAAGGAACGAAGGGAATCATCCAATTGCTGAGAGGATCGTCTCGGAATGTTTAGACGAATTAAGGTTGAAAAAGTATGATGAGATAGCAAAAAAGTGTAAGATTTCAAAATCGAAACTGCAAGAGGTGATTTCATTAATATCCCAATTGGAACCCTATCCTGGGCGACAGTACTATTCTGATGATATCCGATATATTGTTCCAGATGTTATTGTAGAGGAGCGGGACGGTGAATTCGAGGTAATTCCAAATAGCTCCTCCTTACCGCGCCTAAGAGTAAATCGCTATTTTGAAAATCTTCTCAAGAAGAGCAATATTGAAAAAAGGGTGAAAGAATTTGTTTCTGAGAAAGTAACACGTGCAAGAATATTTATGCATTCTATTGAACAAAGAGAGAGCACCTTGCTCAGAGTAATGAAAGCAATCCTTGAACGACAGATAGATTTTTTTGAACAAGGTCCGATGTATCTTAAACCAATGATTTTTTAATGATACGGCGACCACCGAGATCTACACGAATCAACGATAAGCAGGATTACTTCCTCAAAATATGTTCAGACTCCTTTCGGTGTTTACGGTTTAAAATATTTCTTTTCCAATCCTATCCCTGCACAGGGACAGGGAGATTATTCATCAACGAGCATCAAAGAAATAATAAAGGAAATTATTGAGAATGAAGAAGGAAAAAAGCATCTCAGTGACCAAAAAATAGTTGAGTTGCTGCAAAAAAGGGGAATAAAAATCGCAAGAAGAACTGTGGCCAAGTACAGAAAAGACCTGCATATCTTGCCGTCAAATTTAAGGAGGTCATAATGAACATTTCAATAATCGGACGTAAGGTAAAGATCACACCTGATGTGAGAAAATATATAGAAAAAAATATGAAAAAACTCGATCATTACGCTGAACATATATATGATTTCAAGCTAATAATAAAGAAGGAGAGACACATTTACTTTGCCGAAGTGAATATCAATGTAAAGAAGAAGATGATCCACATTTTTGCAAAGACTGCTGACATATTCAGCGTTATCGATACGCTTTACGATAAAATCGAAGTGAAAATGTTCAGGTATAGAGATAAACTGACCACTAAACGAGTCATACCACTTAAAGAAAGTGTTACTGAAAGAGGGGTGCAACCTGATACACTCCAAAGTCTGCAAGAGACTGGCTAAAGTCATACGGGGGGACCCTGTAAAAAAGGTAGTACAATGGATAGATTAGAAAAAGTTAAAGGCATCACGATTGCAAAACTGCTCGATCTTGCACGGGAAGGAGATATCCTCCACCTGCGTATTATAACTGGGGAGAAAACTCTTCAAAAAACAATTATGAATTATGATATCAATCGTCCGGGTCTCGCTCTTGCGGGTGATTATGATTACTTTGATTATGAAAAGCTTCAGGTTTTCGGACGAGGAGAATATCATTACCTACTGAAAATCGTGAATAACGATGAACTGTCAAGTATTGAGAACTTCTTCAAATATCCCGTTTCCTGCTGTATCTTCTCACACGGCCATGAACCTCCCTCTATTTTTACCGATATGGCCGAGGATGCTGGAGTTCCCATCCTCGTATCGTCGTTACCGACCAACGTAATGAACACCCGTATTACGAAAATCCTTGAAGATGCCTTTGCACCAAGGACGAGTACTCACGGAGTTCTTGTTGAGGTATTCGGTGTTGGAATCTTGATAGTCGGAAAAAGCGGTGTTGGTAAGAGTGAAACCGCCTTAGAGCTTATCGAGAGAGGACACCGGCTCGTTGCTGACGATGTTGTTGATATACGCTCAATATCTGACACTTTCCTTATAGGGAGTGGGGCAAAACTTATTCGGCATCACATGGAAATTCGTGGATTGGGAATTATTAATATCAAACAGCTTTTTGGTGTTGGAGCAATTAGAGATAAAAAGCAGATACAGCTCGTTGTGAGCCTGGAAGAATGGGATGTAAAAAAAGAGTATGATAGAATCGGGCTTGAGGAGTCAGTTTATACAATCCTCGGGGTCGAAATTCCCCTTCTTACTGTTCCAGTCAAACCAGGCAGAAATATACCGATATTAATTGAAACTGCAGCGATGAACTTCCGCCTCGCAAAACTCGGGTATAATACAGCGAAAGAGCTCAATAGAGAGCTTATGAATCAGATAGAGCAGAAGAAAAAGGTTTGATCCAGGCTCATTGACGGTATGGTGGATAGGGAAATAATCATTAAAAATAAAACGGGTCTTCATGCAAGACCTGCAGCAGTTCTTGTTCAGAATGCGAATGAATTCAAGTCGGATATATTTCTGGAAAAGGATGAGGACAGGGTAAATGCGAAAAGCATAATGGGTGTGATGATGTTGGCCGCAGGTGAAGGGTCTAGAATAAAAATTATTGCTGAAGGCAAGGATGAAAAGGAAGCTGTTGACAGGATATCAAAACTGCTCGAATCAGATATCGACAGTGAGGTAAAAACATGAAAAAACTGTGCTTCTGTCTCATTGCTGTACTCATTTTTTTAGTACCATGTTTATCTTATGCACAAAAAGATGACCAATACGTAAGAAAAGACCCGATACTTGCGGGAGCACTCTCATGGTATGTCCCTGGTCTGGGACAGTTCTATTCAGGTGCTTTTTTAAAGGGTGCCGCTTTTTTGATCGTTGAAGAAGGACTGCTTATTACGACCATAATTTCAGTGGCTGAGCTTGAATTAAGCGTGTCAAGTGGTGTAAGCCTTGGTTTGAATATTACCGCAAAGGACGATACGAATCGTAATGAACGAACACTGGCAATTGTCATGGGTTCTGCTCTTGTTGTTGTCCACTTCGTTAACATTATTGATGCTGTAAATTCTGCAAGAAATTTCAACAGGCGTCAGGAGAACGGCCTCTTTGCCAATATGGGGTATAATCCCGACAAAAATGAGTATAACATCGGTTTGTCAGGCCGATTCTGAAAGGCCTATACATTAATAGAACCTCTGCAATAAGGAGTGTTCTTTTTAAGGATCTTCTTAGGATGAAATGGAAACTTATAAGTCTTGTTCTCCTAACTATTCTATTTGCCCATATTAATCTTCATTACGGTCGCGCAGAAGAACACTATAAAGGGCAGATTATTATAACTGAGGGTATAATTCTATCATCAGGCAATGGCATGCCTATCTCTCAGCTTCAAGATGAAGGATTGGCAGAAATACAACGCTTTGAAACAGAAAAGCTTTTGGTTAAACCGAAAGATCCCTTTATTGCTGGTCTTCTTTCCTGGTTTATGATGGGCGTCGGGCAGATATACGTACAGGAATACTGGAAGGGGTCGATTTTTATTGCTACCGATCTCGCCAATAAGGTAGCACTGATCTTGCTCGTATCGCATATTAACTCTAGGTATGGACCCTCAGATGATGAAATCGTCAATATTGATTGGGAGAGTTTTGATGCAGTAACAAAAGTATTTATTGTCTCCTATCTCGTCGAGTCTCTGGGTTTACGAATTTACAACGTCGTTGATGCAGTTCAGTCGGCTCACAGGTTTAACGAACGGTATTTTTCTGGCAGAGAGAGTAGCGGTTTTTCGTTCGATATTGAAGATGATGGGGTTTCACTCAATTACAATTACTGGTTGGGTGAATAATTCATGAAAAAAGTTGGTATTTTGTTTTTTTTTAATGTTATTTTCATTTATTTTGTAATATCCTCCCTCTTTGCGGATCCGCTGTCTGTACAATTTAACAATCATACTATTGAAAACAAAAAGATAAAAACATCCTATATCATTGTGGGAGACATCTCCTATGATACAGTTGACGCGATTAAAAATGGGATAAGTGCAAAATTATTTGTAACCATTCAGCTGTCAAAATCCGCTGGGTTTCTCGGAATTGGGAAAAGCACCTTTGTCGAAAGAGCTGAGTCATTCGACATTTCATTTGATGTATGGGATAACAGGTTCATCATTGAGGATAAAAAACGAAGAAACTCTTTTCAGGCGGCCAATGCATACGAAATAGTAAGTGCGATTAACTCCAACATTATTCCACTCACAATGGATATATCACCAATCAGGGGAGCGGAGCGTCTCTACCTGAGAGCAAAGATTAAGATACAGACGATTAAACTATTTCCCCCGTTTGGAATATTTCTGCTTTTTTTCGATCCCTGGAACTACGAGAGCGACTGGGAGAGAGTAGAGGTTGTCATTCAAAAGAGCAGTTAGAGGCATGAAAATCCGAAAACTACTGAAAAAAGAAAATCTTCTCCTTACGATTGTCATAATAGTATTTTCATTTTATTTTGCAGCAATAACCTTTGTTATATTCACCGTCGAGCCACTTGAGCTTTTGGAATCTCTCACCCGTAATAAGCTTCTGTTGATCACCCTGATATTGCTGTTTTCAATCATGTTATTTCTCGTCGTGTACAATGCAATTCAGATAGTAATTGACCGCGTGAAAAATCGGGAGGGATCGAAGTTCAGATTGAGACTAACACTTTTTTTCCTTCTCATTACTCTGATACCTATTGTACCGCTCTCACTCATTTCAAATAATCTTATCTCAAAAAGTATCAACCTATGGTTTGTCAAGGGAATCGAAAGTTCTCTCGTTAACGCATTGGAAGTGTCAAAAGAGCTCTATCAGAAGTTGTCGGAGGAAAGTATTGCTGAATTAGAGAATCGCTGTGGTGACTGTGATTTGGAAGGAATTGCTGATATAACTTTTAAAAAAATTGACGGTATATTTTCGTTCTCTCCCCTGCTCAATCGGTTCGAGAAAATATATGTAAAGGATAACCGGGCAGGCACTGACCTTTTGAACTCACTCACAAGCGCCCAACTACCGAGCGATTCATGGAAGAGAATTAATGCAGGAGATACAGAGTATCTCATAATTCCAGCTAAATCCAATGCCGAAGGTACCCTCTACATTGCACGATCGATACCAAAACAGATAAGAGATTACGCGGGTACAATTTCAGACGGACTCCAATACTACCGTACACTCAAAATAGTCAGGCAACCGATGAAAGGTCTCATTATTCTTTTCTTTCTTGTTATTACCCTTCCGTTTATTCTACTATCCTTCTATTTGAGCCTCATTATTTCTCGACAGGTTACAGTTCCAATTGGTGAGCTTGCCCGGGCAACACAGAGAGTAGCAGAGGATGATCTCGAATATTCAATTAGGGTAAGTGCAAAAGATGAGTTGAAGCTACTCATCGATTCGTTCAATAGAATGACCAATGATCTCCGTGTGAATAAGGAGCTTCTTAAACATTCTGAGAGGAGTGCTGCCTGGCGCGATATTGCAAGAAGGATAGCTCACGAGATAAAGAATCCTCTAACCCCCATAAAACTCTCTGCTGAAAGAATATTGAAACTATACAAAAAGAATGACCGTTATCGAGAGGTTTTGACTAAGGGTATTAACACGATCATTACTGAGGTTCAAAATATTAACGAAATGGTCAATGAATTCTCACAGTTCGCTCGCTTTCCGGATACTAAGCTGGGAAAGCATGACATTATTGCAACAATACATGATATATTGGATTTTTTAAGGGATACTCACAGAGACATCGTATTTAATTTTACCCACGATGAGGAAAGTGTGTATCTTCTGGTCGATGGACCACAAATACGCCGTGCATTGCTAAACGTTATCTACAATAGTGTTAATGCAGTTCAAGATAGCGGTGTTATATCGGTTGACTGTTATCCTAAGAGTGGGTCGGCTGAAGACAAGAACAAGTACATAGTAGCAATCTCGGACAATGGCGGTGGTATTGATTCTGATATTCGCGACAAGATATTTGATCCCTATTTTTCAAAGAATAGTGAGGGCTCGGGACTCGGCCTTGCGATAGTTGAAAAGATTGTGCTTGACAACAGGGGCCGAATCTGGTTCGAGAGCAAGCTTGGAAAAACAACTTTCTTCATGGAGTTTCAGAGAGTATGAAAACAGTCCTTGTCGTAGACGATGAAGAGAACATCAGAGAGACATTGAAGGATGTATTGGAGGACGAGGGTTATAAGGTATTTAATGCCGAGGACGGCAAGAAAGCCCTTGAAGTTCTCCACAAGAATTTCGTTGACGTTGTACTTCTCGATCTCTGGCTTCCCAGAATGGGGGGAATAGAAGTTTTACAGCAGATAAAGGGAATGGAGAACGCGATGCCCGTCATTATCATTTCGGGCCACGGTACGATTGATGCAGCAGTTAAGGCCACAAAGGAGGGTGCTTTTGATTTCATCGAGAAGCCTCTCTCCATTGATCGTGTTCTTAACGTGATCGGTCATGCGATAAAAATAAACGGGCTCAAAAAGGAAAACATTGCACTCCGCGAAAAGCAGCAGAATACCTATCATATGGTTCGAGGAAAATCAGTATCTTTCAGAAAAATTGAAAGTCTAATTGACAGCTGTGCAATGAGTAATTCCCGTGTCCTTATAACAGGAGAAAATGGTACGGGTAAAGAGGTGGTTGCTAGGAGAATACACCAGAAAAGTCAAAGGAGAGATACACCCTTCGTAGCTGTCAATTGCGCTGCTATCCCTCAAACACTCATAGAGGCTGAGCTGTTTGGGTATCAAAAGGGCGCATTTACCGGTGCTATAAGCGACAAGCGAGGTAAATTTGAAATTGCGGATGGTGGCACTATATTTCTCGACGAAATTGCGGATATGAGTAGTGAAGCACAGGCAAAAGTACTTCGCGTGCTTGAGGAAATGCAGATTGAGAGAATCGGTGGCGTTACTCCTATAAAGATCGATGTCCGGGTTATTGCAGCAACAAACAAGGATCTGTCTGTACAGATAAGAGATGGTAATTTCAGGGAAGACCTGTACTACAGACTTAATGTTGTTCCTATCCATATCCCTGCACTTCGTGAGAGAAGGGAGGACATTTTTGAGCTCATCCAGTATTATCTGGATTATTTTGCTCATGACAGTAATAGAAAGAAGAAAAAGATATCCGCGAATGCACAGGATTTTCTCATAGAAGATTATTCGTGGCCGGGGAATATCAGAGAGTTGAAGAATTTAATCGAACGGCTCACGATTCTC
>CAYFYU010000013.1:0-2715 GCA_964347455.1 uncultured Spirochaetota bacterium
ACAGGGAATGAGAAATTGGCAATTTTCTTTGTAATACTCGCGGATATATGGCAGTGGACACCGTTCATGTATATAATATTCTTGGCGGCTTTGCAGTCTGTACCGGTTGAGATCATGGAAGCATCTCTTATAGACGGTGCGAACAAACGCCAGCAGCTGTTTCGCATAATTATGCCGTCAATCTCCTATGCACTGGTTATAGCATTTACCCTACGTTTTATGGATGCAACAAAAGCCCTGGATATAATCTACACACTGACATTTGGAGGACCAGGAGCGGCAACTGAAACAGCAGGGTTCATGATATTCAGGAACGCATTTAACGATATAAGGATAGGTACGGCTACGGCATACTCCTGGATGTTCACGGTAATTATTGGAATAGTAATCGCCTTTTTTATGGGCTGGTTTAACAGGAGGTTTGAAATTGTCTGATCATAAAAAATTACTGGGGAACACAATAATAAAAATATTGATCGGGGCTTTTACCGTTTTGTATTTAATACCTGTTTACTGGGTAATCGTGACATCCTTTAAACCTGAAACTCGTGCGATGACCTGGCCACCTCAGTTTATCCCCTCAAAAGTAGTGCTCGATAACTATAGAGTTGCCTTTGAATTCAAATCAGTGTTCTGGTATATGAAGAACAGCCTGGTAATATCAATAGGTTCAGTCCTGGTATCCATGATAGTTGGGGCACTTGCTGCATATTCCTTCGCCCAGTTGAAGTGGAAGAGAAAGACAAAGAAGAACTTACTGTTGTGGATCGTGAGCCTTAAGATCATGCCTCCTATAGCCGTTGCCATACCACTTTTTCTTATATTTGTGGCTCTTAAATTAATAGATAGATATATAGGCGTTATAATAGCATATATTTTTTTCAACCTTCCCTTTGTGATCTGGCTTTCCTATGGATTTTTTAAAGAGCTGCCAAAAGAAATTGTTGAAGCTGCTCTAATGGACGGGTGCAGCATAGTCAGAATGTTTTTAAAGGTTGTTATTCCTTTAACTGCACCTGGTCTGATTACAGTACTGCTCCTGACTTTTATGACTTCCTGGAATGAGTTTCTTTTTGCCATTAAGCTAACTGCTTTCAACACACGGACTCTTCCCGTGCTGATAAGCGGATTCATCATTGACAGGGGCCTGCTCTGGGGCCAGCTCTGTGCAGTTGGGACGATAGCTGTTATCCCGGTAATAATCGTAGCAGTATTCATACAGAGATACATAGTTTCCGGTTTGACCTTTGGTGCAGTAAAATAAACGATAGCAACCTGCGAATTTTTCTCCACATTTGACATTCTATCTTGAACTGTATATGAGTTCAGCAAATGGTCGCTCAAGAGGGTATGGTTACCAGTGTCTGTTGTTGGAGAGGGTATTGCTATGAATAAAATTGAAAAACTATCTCACCTGATCCATGACAGTGGGTTTCAGAAATCAGTCCTTTTTCATCCGATAGTGATGCATTTTGCTGCAAGATTTTACAACAAGACCTATTCTGAATTTGCTCGTGATTATAAAATTTTAGTCGATTCAAATGTAGCCTGCGTCGAATTTTTCGAGTATGATGCTGTGAGCTTAATATCTGATCCCTATAGAGAGACATCTGCCTTTGGTGCACAGGTTGACTTCCCGGCAGATTCTGTTCCCCTCTGCAAAGAAAGAATCGTTCATTCTATTGATGATGCCAAAGCATTGAAGAATCCCGATGTCTACAGAGAAGAGAGAACACTGGATAGGATTAAAGGAGCAGAATACTACAAAAAACTTCTCGGTGACTCTATGCCGATTATTGGCTGGATCGAGGGTCCTCTGGCAGAAGCCTGTGACCTTGCAGGTGACAGTCATGTACTCATGCAGAGCATACTTCAGCCCGATTTTGTTCGACTCCTCTTGGATAAATGTTTGCTTACGGCTAAGGATTTTGCTGAGGCGCAGATCGAAGCTGGATGTACCCTAATGGGTGTCGGAGATGCGATTTGCTCTCAGATTTCGCCTCAAATGTACGATAACCTTGTATTTCCACTTCACGTGGAGCTTTTCGATTTCATTCACTCACTCGGAGCGTTTGTTAAATTACATATCTGCGGAAATATAACGCACCTTCTGCCAAAGCTAAGAGAGACAGGTGCGGATATTGTTGACATAGATTGGATGGTAGACATCAATGAAGCGCATAGGATACTGGGTGATCATATCGTGGTCTGTGGCAATCTCGATCCTGTATCCGTTATTCAAGACCTCGATGCCGGAGAGGTCTATACAAAATCAAAGGAGTTAATTCTTTCCCAAAGGGGAAAGAAGTTTATACTCTCCGGAGGTTGCGAGATTACAGTGAGTACTCCTTCCGACAATGTAAAAAAGATGAGTCAAGCTGCTGTTGAGGGTTGCACCTCATGATGGATTGTATCCTCGGTATTGACTTTGGTACCACGAACATCGCTTCGGTTTTGATCAATCCCGTTGAAAACAGAGTGGTAGAACAGCGTTCACAACCAAGTGAGGCCTATCTAAAAAACCAGAATCATACTATAAGGGAGCAGGATGTAGAGACGATTCGACAGAAGCTTTATGAGTTAATCGAGGATATGCTGAGGGAGAGAAATTATGTTGTCAGATCTATTGGGCTTACAGGCCAGATGCACGGTATTCTCGGTATTGATTCGCATGGAAATGGGGTGACGAATTTTGTCACCTGGCAGGATCAACGG
>CAYFYU010000013.1:2725-5935 GCA_964347455.1 uncultured Spirochaetota bacterium
TCTGATGAGGGTATCTCCTTAATTCAGGAAATGCATCAGAAGGCTGGTGTAAGACCGATTGCTACAGGATACGGTATCGTCACGCTTTTTGACTGGGTGAAAAGAGGTGAAGCTGATAAAATTTCTAAGATATGCACTCTTCCCGATTATTTTGCACTGCAATTAACGGGGAGGGAGCATCCTGTCATAGATGAGACGTTGGCTGACTCAGTTGGCTGTTTTGATCTGTCAATACATAGCTGGGATAGGAGTTACATCAAAAGGCTCGGCATCGATGAGAGTCTCTTCCCTGATGTGGTCCGCCCGGCATGTATCTGCGGAACCGTTGGGGATGAAAAGTTATCGTCACTGATGCAAACTAGACACATTCCGGTCGGGGTTGCTATCGGAGATAATCAGGCCAGCTTCATTGGCAGCGTGCGGGATTACTACCATACACTGCTCATCAATATAGGAACCGGTTCTCAAATATCCTTCGCTGTTGAAAGCTTTGACGATATCTCCAAAACTCAAGAGATCGACGGCTACGATGTAGTGGTGCGCCCATTTATTGAAGGGGGATATATTATTGCTGGAAATGCACTATCGGGGGGTGGTTCCTACGCTGCTCTATACAATTTTTTCAGGGAAGCCGGATTGCAGCTTTTTGGAATTAGCGATTTTGAAAATCTGTGGGATAAGATGGAAAATCTCGCAGAGGTGGTACAGAAACGGAGAGGGAGGAACGAGCATTTACGTATTATCCCGATTTTCGCAGGCAGAAGGAGCAATCCAGAGGAGAGGGGCAGAATAGAGGGTATAAGCCTGGATAATTTTACTCCCGAAGTTATTATTTTCGAAACACTCAGGGGTCTTGTAGTCCTCTTAAAGGATATGATCGATGAGCGTATTATCGAAAATAGAACTCGGATTGTTGGGAGTGGAAACGGTCTTAGGAGAAGTAGTGTTTTAAGAAATATCCTTTCCGACCAGTTTAAACGCAGCGTGCACATTCCCCGTTACAGTGAGGAAGCTGCAATTGGGGCTGCCCTGTGTGGTGCGGTAGCAGCAGGTATTTACAAGAATTTCAAAGAAGCAAATAGGGTCATTCGGTATCTGTAAGGACAGAAACACTGAAACTTCCATTTGTTGTTCTATCTGGTGTCCAGATGCGAAAACACCTCTGCACATATCCTGTAATTTTTCTCGCTCATTCCCATAACGCCGTACTCTTCGACGTAGCCGATAAATCCGCCGGAAGGTGTACCGAGTGCTCTATACAACCGCCGCGCCTCGGAGCGAATCTCCTCGGGAGTACCGTTTATTGAGACTGTCTGGTAGCTGATAGGTACCATAAAGCATTGCTTTCCCCGTAACCTTCGACCGATTTCTTCAATATCAACAACGTTTGGCTGTGATATATTCATGACATCGACGCCAATTTCATGGAAGTCGGGGACGATCTCAGTGATGTTTCCACAGCAGTGAAACCAAACATGCATACCAAGTTCATGCACCATATCAAACTGTTCTTTGTACCGTGGTTTGAATATTTCACGCCAAAGATCGGGATGGATGATAAGTCCCTTCTGTGTTCCCCAATCATCGGCGAAGTGAACACCGTCGAAGCCATATTCCGCCGCATGCTGAATTACCGCAGTTTCAACCGAAAAAATCCTATCCAGGAGTACACAGGCATTGGTTGTTTCAAGTTTTAAATCTACGAGCGCATTTTCGAAACCCCTCAGGAATGCATAGGTATTAAACCCTGTTATACCCATTTCGACTGTTCGATAACGGTCTCCAGCTTCCAATTGAAACTCCTCAACACCTGAAAAGCGTTCGAGCTTTTCAGGGTCTGGGGGTATGTAAGCATTTGAATCTTCCCAGGTCTTGATTACTGGTTTTTTTGGTTGTCCCAGTGTCCCATCGCCAAGATTCTCCCATGTGTATCCCCATTCGCTTACACTCACCTCACCACCCTTGTAGGGAAACAATTCGAAGCCGTACACATCACCCAGTTCTTTGTCCCTGTTCCAGTACCAGATGGGAATACGGCTCGGACGTTCAAATTTTATCGCCCTGAGTACTCTTTCTTTTCTCGATCCTCCACTTGCCATAGTCTGCATACTCCAACAGAATCACTATAGTAAAGTTTACCAATAGACACAACAATTTTATGTTCTTCGTTTTTGGTTTGAAAGTTATGAGTGGCCAAATTAAATAATGTGTCCGCAAAATTAATGCGCTATAATTCAATTGAATGCATTATAGTATTATCCTACAATTGATATGTATATTACTTTGCGGAGAACACAACCATAAGGGGGAACAAGGTTATGCCTGACGAAACGATATATAAAAGGGGGGAAAAGGGTCGAAAAGTTTCGAAGCAGTTGCGTACTAAAGTAGCCAAACTCAAGTTCAAGGAACGATCCATAAACATTAACAAATTGATCAGCATCGGCAGAGATGAGAAAAACGATATAGTGATTCGCGGTGACCCCCTTGTTTCGAGGAGGCATGCTCTTATCGAGAAAGAGGGATCTGATTATTTTGTTATGGATAAGGGAAGCACCAATGGAACATATGTCAATAATAATCCTATCGCCTGTCTGGAACGTGTACCGATTAAGAGTGGGGATGTTATTGTGGTTGGAAAAACAAAGCTGGAGATTATCTAGACCAGGGATATATCAAAGAGAGGGGTGTAAACTATGGGTGAGTATTTAGATCAGCTACCAGAAAACTTAAGGGACCATATTCGGGAGATAACGAGATCCTCGGGTTTACCACAGGGTGAAGAATCCGTTGAAAGAATGGCTCGAGGATGGATTGAGAAAAAGCAGGTATTCGAGGATTTTATCCAAAAGTTTCAGATGGAGGAGATTGAATACTTTGCTCAGGACGATGAGCGGGGAGCGCTGGCTCTTACCTATTCGGGATCACTTGTCAAGATAGGTCCCATCATCGAAGGAGTACGAAAAACCCAGTATGCCAGTATCGGACTGAGGAGTGATGTACCCGATGTTGCGGATAAGGAAGGTTCCACCCTCGGTGGTGATATTGGACTTGATGAGCCGATTGCATTTGAGGTTGGACCGGTCAAAAGCACTTCCCCCATTTTGAAAATTGCAGTACTCTCGGGTAATCCGAGCATCGAGGAACAGGAAAGCACTATAACCGAAGCGACGAAGCTTATAGGAGATGAATTTGTTGGGGACAACAAAA
>CAYFYU010000013.1:5945-6255 GCA_964347455.1 uncultured Spirochaetota bacterium
ATGGAACGGTAACAGGGGGAATAGCAGTAGTGAAAGAGGAAAAGCAACTCGATGAGAATGAACCCTGGACTTCACTAAGAGGTAGACTTTTCGATATCTATAGCAGGAAATCCCCCCCAGATGCAGCTCCTTATGTACAGAAATTGATGAAGGTCAATTTTGCTCTGCTCAACGAGGAAGAAGCCAAACGGCCCCGCGATGGATCGGGACTGCCCGGTGGAATCGTCCTTTTGAAAAAAAATATACCCACAGTAATTGTCCCTGACCTGCACGCACGCATGGATTTTTTCCTCAGCATTATGTCTCACAC
>CAYFYU010000013.1:6265-38481 GCA_964347455.1 uncultured Spirochaetota bacterium
AGAGAATGGGAGAAGCGTGTTGCAGATGCTTGGATCCGAAGAAATTCAAGTGGTGTGTGTAGGTGATGGATTTCATGCTGAGGGAAGAGCTGTCGAGAGGTGGCGTCGTGCCTTCGAAGAGTTCAATGGTAAGTATAAGAAGCATCGGTACATGGATGAAGAGATGAAGGAGAGTCTCGGGTTGATGGAAATGGTTATTGAATTGAAAATTGCATTTCCTAACTATTTCCACTTTCTCAAAGGTAATCATGAAAATATTACCAACGAGGAGGGATTTGGAAATCATCCTTTCAGAAAATTTGCCTTTGAGGGACATATGGTAACTCACTGGGTACAGAAGTTTTATGGAAAGGATTTTATCGACTCCTACTATGAATTCGAAAAGAATTTACCTCTCTTTGTCATTGGGAGAAATTTCATCATCTCCCATGCAGAACCACTTCGCTTTTTTGAAAGGGAGGATATCATCGAGTATAGAAATAATCCAGATGTCGTTGAGGGCCTTACCTGGACCGCCAATGATGAGGCGGATCCCGACAGTGTATTGCAGATGCTGAGCCATTATCTTGAAATGGGAGAGGAGGAGCAGTGTTACTATTTCGGTGGACATCGACCGGTTATGGATTTGTACAACCTCAGAGCTGAAGGGAAGTACGTCCAGATTCACAATCCGGCAAAGTTCATTATAGTACTAATAAAACCGGAGGGCAGTATCAATCTGGATGATGACATATTTGAGATAGAAAGTGTGGTCACTTCTCCTGTTGAACAGGTTGATTTCAATTTCCAGAAGGGAAAGGAAGATGCCTAAACAACTCACGAGGGTAGGGAAATATGTCATTGTGGAGAAGCTTGCAAAGGGAGGGATGGGATCCGTATACAAAGCAAAACATCCCACACTCAAGAGGTATGTTATTTTAAAGCAGCTTACCCTCCGCGGCGGAGCGGGCATCAGTGAACGGTTTAAACGTGAAGCGGCATTGATGATCGATTTTAGAAATGAGAATATCGTACCAGTATACGACCACTTCAAATCCGGCTCTTCGTACTTTATAGTTATGGAGTATGTCGACGGCACGAGTCTTGACAAGCTTATAGACCACAGGGAGCACCTTTCCAACGAAGCAGCAATTCTCATTTTTTCCGAGGTCTGCAAAGGGCTGAAGTATGCGCATGACAAGGGCGTCATCCATCGCGATATAAAACCTGCGAACATCCTCATCTCGAAAAATGGAGAAGTCAAGCTGGTAGATTTTGGAATTGCCACAACCCAGGAGGCGGATAAAGAGGGCTTGACGCGCGTAGGTATGACCCTGGGTACCCCTTCGTACATGTCTCCTGAGCAGATTGCCGATTCGAGACACGTGGACCTTAGGGCAGATGTGTACTCGATGGGAGTCATGCTCTACGAGATGCTTACAGGTCAGAGGCCTTTTCCAGGTGACTTTACCCCAAAGGCGATCGAAAGTATTAAAAAAGGTATTTATACGAAACCAAAGCGGTTAAATCCCTCGATCCCCGGGTTTCTCAACCACTTGATCAGAAAGACAATGAACCGCAGGATCAATAGGAGGTACGGTGACCTGAGGTCAGTGCTGAACATACTATCGAAGTACACTCGACGATTCAGGACCCATGGGGATATTAAAAATGCAATAATGCGGTATCTCGACGGTTCTGAAGTAACATTTCCAGGAGCATTTCCGGTCGGGCGAAGAAAAAGGGGAGGAAGGAGACCTTTGTTAAAAGTTACACTTGGACTTATTGTCTTCTTCCTGATTGCCATCGGTGGATTGTACTCATACTACAGGGGTTACTATTACGAGTATTTCAGAGCACGGGATTATGGGAAGGTTGAGATCAAAGCTATCGTTCCGAATGAGTACTTTAAAAAAGCTGGGTCGATATACGCACTTGCATATGTGAAGAATCGTGACAAGGCCGAGGAGATCTATCCAGTAATCTACAGTTACAGATTAGCACCGCAGAGAAACATACTGTTTTTTTGGCAGAATGAGAGCGACGATGAGGAATCGAACGGTCAAGTTCTCTCCAGCAAGGCTCGTTATTTACCGGCTGGAAACTATGAGCTCGAACTCTATCTGGAAAGTCGAAAGTACTACACCTCCTTTTACCTGAATCCGCGGGTGATTCAACGTGAACATATGGATACCTATAAGAAGAAGAGCCTGCAATTCAATCTGCAGGAGTCTGGTCCAAAGCCTATATCCATGGATATCAATATCACGGACAGCGCATCAGGAGTATCGCTCGACGAAATCGCCGACATCTCTGTTTATCTGGAAAAAGCGGACCGCTGGATAGATTGGAAGCGTTACAATAGGAGCGAACGTTTGAGGAGATATCTTGAGAAGGAGTTGAAATCAGGAAGAAACTACATTTGCAAAGTGCAGGCTCCGCAATACTACCCGGAAACGGTCCAACTATACGTTGAACATGATATGGATTCGATCCAGCTGGACGTTTCCCTCATAAAAAAACCGGGGACTCTGATCATAGAGAGCAATTACGTAGGGCTTGAGCTGCTCATAGACAATCAACCAGAGAGCTACATTGGTGATCGAATAAAACATTTTGTAAAATACGGCGATACTGTTGATGGGGTAAAGGAGTTTATGCTTTCCGAGGGCAACTATATATTGACTGTCAAAAAGGATAGCAGGAATGTTCGTAATTTTCAGTTTTCGCTAGAGGCTGGCGAATCCACAAGATTAATTGTTAGGTTCGATCCAGTTCAGAAGGAGATACAAATTCGGTAGTAAAACTATTTGCGGGGGAATTTCGATGTCACTGGCGCTGCGAATTATTTTCTTTGGAATTATCGGTATTTTTGCTGGGATGATTGCGTGGCCTTTCGCCGAGCTCATACTGTTCTATCAACCATCCTTTACCAGCCTTCTCATTTTCAACATTGCTCTGGGTATTGCAGTTGGTGTATGTATGGGGGGGAGTTTTGGCATGAGTGAGGGGATCCTATCCTCCACAAAGGCAAAGGTAAAAACCGGCTTATTAACCGGTATTATTATTGGTGCGGTAGGTGGTGTATTTGGGTTCATTGCAGGACAGGCCGCTCTGTTGTTTATTGGTACGCATGCATTCAATTCAACAGGACGGTACAACCAGTACGGAATTCCCCTTTCGCGGGCAGTTGGATGGGCCTTATTCGGGCTTTTCGTCGGAATTGGTGAAGGATTAAGGGGCAGATCGGGGGCTAAGGTCAGAAATGGAATTATCGGAGGTTTTATCGGTGGTTTTATAGGTGGACTTGTTGTGGAGTATGCACGAATTTACTCTCCTATGAGTCACTTTGCCCGCCTCGGGGGGCTCATCGTGCTCGGCGGAAGTATCGGTTTGTTCTACGGACTGATTGAAAACAGGCTTGCAGATGGTTCACTACGATTATTGGGCGGATCAATGGGCGGTAGGGAGTTTTTACTCTCACAGAAGACGATCCATATAGGTGAGTCGGATAAAACAGAGGTAACCCTCAGCGGCTATAAGAATGTAGCTGATTATCACGTAGAGATAAAGAGAGAAAAAAACAACTTTACGATTGTTGACACTGGTACGAAGAGGGGCACCTTTGTGAATGATAAAAAAATAGAGGAGACGAGGTTGCAGAACGGTGATGTAATCAGGGTGGGTGATGCACAATTTCAATTTTTCAAAAAAAAATAATTGATGGAGAATCAAGTGAGAGCTATAAAGATTCTATTCTTAATGCTTATTTTTACTCTATCGATGTACTGTGGAATTTCAGACACCCTTCGAATCTCTCAGATCGATAATTCCTCGCTGCTTATCAATCAGCGCATAAAAGTGTACGTGAGCCTTACCGATGTGGAAGGGATTCCATTAAAGGGTATTGGTAAAGAATCCTTTACAATTTACGAGTCGGTACAAGGCTCCGATTTGCGTCGAGAGGTTCTCTCCCTCGAAGAGGGGGTGAATATAATTCGAGGAGTCAACTTCCTCCTCATTATCGATAACTCGGGTAGTATGTACTGGGATGCAACCGGCAGGGTGAAGAACTCAGATGACGAGGAAGTTTGGAGAATAACAGCTGCCAAGAGAGCGGTATCGGCCCTGCTCAGAGAGATAAAGAATCCTCTCGATAGAGTGGGTCTGATATCGTTCAACGTGAAGGTCGATGAGCGTGTTGCGCCGACCGATGACAAGGTACTCATAGAAAGAGCGCTGATCCGCATTGATAGACCGACCGATGAGGAGGCGTACACCGAGCTGTATGAAACCCTCTATCATTCGGTGGCCGAGCTATCCCTCTACAGGGGCCGGAGGGTTATAATCGTACTCTCAGATGGCGTTGACTTCCCCATGGATGCCAATCCCCACTTTCCCGAGCGGTACGGTATTGACGGAGCCATTGACCTGGCAAACAGAGAGGGTATTTCTATTTTTACCATTGGACTGAGCAGGAAGGCTGACAAAGGGAGCCTCTCCCGCATAGCTCGTGAAACAGGAGGCGCTTTTTTCTCCATAGAGAAGCCTGAGGAGATCGGGGAGCTCTACTATCTTATACGGGATCAGATCCTGGGCGAATACCTGCTAACCTATGCGGCAGGTATGATTCCTGCCCAAAAAAAGCTCGTCCTTTTGGAATACAGCTCCACAGGCGCCAGAGAGAAAGATGGTGAAGTTCTCAGAGCTCAGCGACATTACTTTTCCCAAACGATATTTGGATTCCCCCAAGTGTCATTTCAATACCTGATCTTTCTCTCTCTTGCTGCAGCAGCATTTTTTCTCTGGCTATTATGGCTTGTAAAGTTCGAGCGGAAAAGAGAGAGTGCGAATCTTTCTGTATACAGCGGTGCAGGTAAAGGGCGCAGGATGCAAACCCAACTCTTTTCGCCTCAGAAAAAGACCGTTACCATAGGGGCTTCTAAGAGCGATGATCTCACCATAACGGGAGATAGAAAGATTGCTCAGACCACTGTGAAAATAGAGCGTAAGGGAGATAGCTATACGGTAACCGGTAGCGGTGGCAGGTTTACGGTAAATAATCAAGATGTAAAGACAAAGGTCCTTCGTTCGGGAGATCTGATAAAGATGGGAGATACGACGATCGTCTTCGATGCAGGTGTCAAGAAAAAATAGTTATCTATCTATTCTCACCTGAAGGGCTTTTTCCTTTATTCCCTTGCTGAAAGAAATCACGGGCACCCATCGTTCCGGTTTCGCCCCAATGGTAATCTCCTTACCGGTTCCGGGGTTTCTTCCCACCCGTGCCTTCTGGGGTGGTCGTTTTCTCAAAAACAGTTTTCCCACTTTCCCGAGGGGAACTCTTTCGCCCAGAAGAACTCCAGTCTCGATGAGGTTTATGTAATCCTCGATTATCTGTTTAGCGAGCTTCTGAGTGATACCGTTTTTTAATGCCATATATGCTATCATAGAACGGCTGGTAAACTGTTCGGGATACGATTCCTTTGAGCTGATGATTGTGCGATTTATCTTGACAAACCCATTAGTGAGAAAAATAGTTGCCTCTCTTATCCTGTTTTCCTGTTCAGTTAAGCTGACCTCCTCACTGCACACAGCAATCGCCAGGAGTGGGGAGCTCTTTTTTATCGGTCCTGACTCGAATTCCACCGCTCTGTTTTGGAGAATATCTGACTGTAACGAGGCATCGGATTTCACGACGATGTCCGGAACATCCTCTCGTAGCCCGATACTTGCATATTCAGCCCATCTTGTATTTCCCATCGGAATGCCGATTGCAATGAGAGAACCTGAGTAGGTGAGCATAAGAGCTGCTTTCTTGGTGTCAAGGGGAAGAGAATCGACCTGGACCATACGCAGTAGCAGGGTCTGTTCTTCAAACATCCGTTTTTTTTCGAGCCAGTTTTTAGCAATGAGATCAACGAAATCTTCGGAATAGGGTAGGCCAGAGGTTTTTGTTATGGATTCAATATGGGGCTTTATGAATTCCGGTAACTGATCGTAATATTCACCCATGTTAGCTCCTTTTGTAACGTTACTTCTCATACTATTTTAATATAGAAACACTTTAAAGACCATTATAGTTCTTTCAATGGTGCAATTTAGGTTTAAAAAATTTCAATTGCAGATTTATTGACAATACTCTATACTACTGCTTTAGAATTAGCGTACTCTGTTAAATATCTAAATGTGGAGGAGCAAAGGGTTATGCGGAAAGTAAAGGTGGTGTGTTTTATTCTATTTCTGTTGTTTCTTGTACAGCCGATATTCGCGAAAGATGATTCTGCCGAGCTTGAAAATCGGTTGAAAGAGTATATCAATGAGATATCGGTTATGATAAAGAGCACTGAAGATCCTGATCAGAAGAGAGACATTCTCAATGCAACGCTGGAAAAGATCATTCAGTCAATGGAGATAGCTGAAAGTTTGACATCTATTTCCGCCGAGGATAGAGCTGCACTGGCATCACTGAAGCAGAATTTCCAGGATAAGTATGACGAACTTAACGGCCAACAGGGATTTACAAGAGTGGCTGACGAGGACCTCAATGATTTTACAGATTATGTGCTGCAAGATCTTGAGCAAGCACGAAGCATGCTCACCATGAGCGTGGCTGCTTTTGTCATTATTATTCTGCTCATTATATTAATACTCGCATAAAAAGTTTGAGATTAAATCTCACATTAATTTATCTCCTTAACGCGTCGCGATTTTGATGGTTTATAAGTTAACATTCATACTTTGTTGTATCCTTCTCCTACTGTTTCTGTCATCATGTGTAACCGATCAGATAATTATTGATAGACCATCGGTACAAACCTATAAACCGGTCCGATACTCCCTGATATTTATTATTCATGGAGATGGGAGCTACCTTTACCATGATTCTGATGGTAATGCTTATAATGCTGATGAGTATGTTCTCCAGCAAACCCTGGAAGTAGCAGAAAATTGTGCGCAATGTGAGATGTTTATCTTTCACCAGAAAAAGAAGAGAAAAATGCTGGGATTCATACCATTAAAGGACGGTGAATTCTATTACTTTAGGAATGGCGTTCTGTTTGATCGAAGAGAATATTCCCGTAAGGTCGATGATGGGGTGTTCAGCAAGGAGATAGAACTCGTTAAAAATACCAGGATCAGAAGCAATGGGCTGGAAAGGGAACTGACGACCTTTTTCCTGTATTTTGGTCACCAAATACCGGAGTGGACTAAAGGCGGTTATCATAGCTCTTACCCCAAAATAGAATTCAATATTCAGAAATTTGCAGTTGGGGTTGAGGGATTTCGAGATATCTATTCTCCCCATGCGGACAAATTTGATCTGATCGTTCTCTCTACCTGTTACGGTGGAACGCCCGGTGTGATATCGATGCTTGCCCCGCATACACGTTACATCATCGCTTCGCCTGCTAACCTCCACCTCTCCCATATTGATATTGAGATATTTAAAAAGCTGGATGGAACCAGAGATATATATCACATTGCGAAGGCCACTCTACAAAGGGCGTTTGATAAGCTGAAGGAGAATACAAAGACGATGATCACCATTGCACTTTACGATACTGAGAAGGTAGCCCCCTATTTAAAAGTTATAGGTGAGGCATATCAGGTCGCTCTCGATTCGATTATTAAATTAGGTGACGGAGCCCTTATCGAATTCTATGACTGTTTGGATAACCCTGCGCTTGATACGGGACATTCAGATGAGGGCGTCGATATATTCTATCAGGCTCCTCGTTTTGGCAGGCAAAAAAACAAAACCGATCATTCAGGTTGGGAATGCGTACGTATAAAACAACCTGGCTGATGAAAACAATGCTGTTATTATGGCTTTACACCGATGGCTATCATCCGATGATTCATGCATCCGTAATCTCCCTCTCCCAAGTGTGGTGAGAAATCACTCAGCACTCTTACCCGAATGAAACCAGCAGTTTCCAGGAGGGCTGAAAATGATTCGGGTTCATAAAAACGTATTGAGTATGTTTGGTCCCGTAAAAGCCCCTTATCCTTGCTTATGACCATTTCCCGGGCATTAACCCTATCACCCTCTATCTCCCTCTGACGGCAAACGATTACATCGTTATCTATCTCATGCCAGGCATTGGGGTTAAAGGATTCTCTAATCGAGCAGCCGTTGACCACATCCACCAGGACATGTCCGCCACTGCGTAATAAACGACGGGATTCAGCAAGTATGTCAAGGTCGGCCTGCGGTTTCTGACAGTATCCTAACGAGTTGCCCAGAATAAGCACATGGTTGAAACTTCCCGATGGGAGACCTGTTTTCCTTGCATCGGCCTGAACAAACTTCATGGGGATACCGAAATGTTTTGCACACTTCCTGCCGTAATCGATAAGGAACTGCGAGTAATCGACAAGGGTGCAATTTGTGATGCCCCGGTTGTACAGCTCCAGGCTATGACGCCCATGCCCACCGCAGAGATCTAAAATCTTGTCGTCAGAGTTCAGATTAAGTAGCTCGCATACGAGGTCAATTTCACGGCTCGTTATGTCAGGATCGCACACAGAACGTGCATCTGTTATGAGGTAAATATCATCGAAGATATTTTTCCACCATTCAGGATCTATGCTGATCTTCAATTAGCAACCCTTAGTTGTATAATTTGGATTACTCAAGTTTACGAGCCCGAAAGTTGAAAAGACCGTCAGAAGCAATGATTGCTGGACCGCCATTCCAGGGTTGTGCCTTTGCAATTTCAAGCTCCTCTTTTTCGATATTAATAAGGTTATCCAGCGCACCTTCCCGCCACAGCTCTTCAAGGATCAGACAGTCATCCCAGAGTGCAGAGCAGTAGCGCTCGAGAGCTATCAGATGACCCGGAGTTAGTAGTCTGGGACGGAGTGCGATCTTTATTGGCCCGAGCACGTATGTAAAACTGTGCTCCATGGCCATTTTTTCCTGTGTTCGATGAATTCGAAGAACATCGCTGTAGTCTAATTTTAGTATGGCATCATTGACGCGTTTAACCGTATCATCTGTCTCGCTTTCAGTATGGAGTATAGCAAGTGGCTGGACTCCACCGCCACTTCCGACATTGGTCGGAACACCACCATATCTGCCGAGAAAACCGAGAAGTCCTTTTGTAGCAATAAGACTGCGAAAGTCTGTTTGATACCGTAACAGGTCCACACGTTCCGTTTCCGTATTTAGTGTCGGTATGTCTTCCGCCCACAGTTCGAGGGGAATACGCTCCTGAACGATGTAGTCTCCGGATTCAACGGCGAGCTGAATGGCCTCATTGGCATCGCGGTTTACACTTCCAACCCTGACACCCTTCCCCGAATATCCCCTTTCCGGTTTGAGTACGAGATTATCCCAGTTTTTGCGGGTCCATTCAATCAGATCATTGATCGGTTTACCGCCTTTGTCTTCTGTACGGCGCGGATAGAATTGCCGAGTCCACGGTGTCCTGCGTACAATTTCAGGGTGGAAACGTTCACGGTAAATACCTGTGATGACTTCAAAGGTGCTCTTCACGTTTATCGGCTCGGTTCCCCGTGGATTGACGACTCGATTTTCCCGAACAGCCTGTAGCAGTGCCTCTAATCCCAGTTTACGATGTAACTTCAGGAGTACATCGGTGTTGAAATCGACGAATAAAATAGAGACGGGCTGGTGTTTCCAACAAACCTTTCCCTTGTGGAGTTCCAGCTCCTGAGGGGCCATGAGTTTACCGGAAATTCCATCAACACTGTTCAGCCACTCGGCCAGATTTCTGTTTTCCGTAACGCTCTCGAGAGTTTCCTCCTCTGCTACCACGGCGATGAACCCGGGATTTCTGCCCTCCCGCATTCGATGTGCACTCACGAGCATATCCAGAAAGCCTTTAATTGGGTAGAGTATCGGATGGTCAAAGTCAAGATCTACATTAATTGGATTTATTTTTTGCTGGAGCTCCCAAACAGATTTACCGATAAGCTGCGTGATCCGTTGGTAATCCCATCCACCAGGGCTTCCAAGATTCCATTCAGAATGATAACCGTTGAAATCCGTTGGTGAACCTTTTCGACTGTGGGTCATTTTTAGACTCAATCGGTATCTTTTTTGGTTATCCTATCTATGCAAATTCGCACTTCTGCAATTCGTATAGCCTGGCATAGATCATTTGAAAGGGAAGCTCGCCGCCCGCAAGAAGCATGTGGTGGAAGCGTTCCTTTCCGAAAAGTGTACCATAAGTTCTGCGCAGTTTCAATATCTCGTAATGGCCAAGGGTGTAACACAGCTGGTAACCCGGATTGAGTCTGAAACGATGAATTTGAGCGAGCGCTTCCTCTCGACTGAACCCTCCATTTTCAAGTAATGAAACGCCATCATTTTGAGAAAGCAAACCCGTCACTAAACCGACATCGGCCTGACAGCGTGCGGCACGCCAGAGATTGCGTTTGCAGATTACAAGCTTCTCCAGAGCGTTTTGAAGATAACCGTATTCCCCAAGAAGGGATTCCGCGTAACTTGCCCAGCCCTCATAGAAGAGAGGTGATTCGATCTGACGACGGATTGGATTTTTTAATTCTCTCCTCGAACAATCGAGCAGATGATGTCCGGGCACTGTCTCATGGGCGGTGAGGAATCTGTATTCGCGGTGTAGACGGTTTTTTATAGATCTTACCGCCCTCCAACTCTGCTTCTGCAACTTTTTGGTGGTGATGTAAAAGTAGCTTTCCTCATTTTGGTCTGGGCTGAAAGCAGCGCTGAATGATGCAGAACCCCGTACAGAGCGAAGGTAGGTTGGGGTTTCGACTATATGGAGGGATTCGGATAGATCACCCTTACCCAGACCGTGCTTAAGAAAAAAGGAGTGGAGGTGCCCGTATTCCTGCCTATAAAGATCCAGGGTATTCATCTGTCTAACATAGTTCGGTTCATAGGATTCATACAGTTGTTTCCAGGATTTGTCTCTGTCGATTTTGATCTGAAGCTCCTTTAGAAGAGTTAGATTCTCTTCCCAGGATTCAAGACCAATTCTGAAAACATCGTCCGCAGTTCCCTGATACCTGAAGTGGGTTTTTAAGGTTTCCTGCAAGAGCTGTGAATCATAAGAAAAGCTGGTTGTGGGGGTAATCGATGTCGAGAGAAAAAGAGCAAAAGAGTTCAGCGCATCCTGTGCAGACTTGATACGCCGGACGAAATGTTCCCGGTCACTGCAATCAAAATTCTTCTCTATTTCGTCGAGGTATACTGTCCCGTCACGGACCATCTGCAGTGCAGCCCTATAGTAAGGCTGTGGAACAACATCAATATTTTGAGTAGCCTGGTTCAGGAGACGAGGAATCGCTGTAAGTCGTGACGATACTCTTCTTATTCTCTCTTCCGGGTCGGGTGCAGGCTTTGAGTGGGCATGATCAATTCCTATGAGTGCAACCTTCAAATAGAGCAGGGGGTTGTTATGCCAAGACTGTTTATATTGGAATTCGATACGCAGAGCTGCCGTGCTGGCTTCAAGTAATTCGAGATCGATGGAATCATCCAATTGGGCAAGGGTTTGATTTTTTTCTGAATGCCCCTCTACTCCGATGTGTGTTCTCTTTCTACCCATCCTTTTGAATTCAATTTCAAATGCTCCTAAATCGATAATAAACTGCTGCACTGTATCAGTTGAGAGGTCTTCCATCCGATCGTAGTAGCGGCTTGCGCTCTCAGATCTTGGCATGAAGTGGAATTCATCACTGGCACACATTACGGGGAAATAGTGTGCAAGAAAATCAAAATAACGCGAGGCTAATTCTGCCACAGGATGGGGCATATCTCCTCTCAAGTCAAGGGCCGAAGGTCCTGCCAGGGGCCGAAGGTCCTGCCAAGGAACGAAGGTCCTGCCGTCCTATTTTATTTTCTTAAAAAGTTTAGCTGGCGAACTGCAGATCGGGCATTTGTCAGGAGCTTTGTCCTCCACGGTGTTTCCGCATACCTGACAAACATAATAGGTGGTTTTTTCATTTTTTCCCAGGTTCTCCAGCGCCTTTTTGTAGAGATTCGCATGAATAGATTCAACCCTGTTCGCGTTGTCGAAACTTATCTCTGCCTCTCTGTTGCTCTCCTTTTTTGCCTCATCGATCATCTTCGGATACATTTTACTAAATTCGTAGGTTTCACCATTGATGGCTTCTTTTAGGTTGTCTTCTGTGGTGCCGATACCCTTTAACGCAGCCAGATGTGCAAGTGCATGTACCGTTTCCGCCTCAGCAGCTGCCCGAAATAAGCGCCCAACCTGTGGATAACCCTCCTCTTCGGCCTTCTTTGCAAAGGCAAGATAACGACGGTTTGCCTGTGATTCTCCAGCAAATGCCTCTTCGAGATTTTGGATTGTTTTTGCCATATTTACTGGCTCTCCCTCTTAGTTAAGATTTTCATCAATGTAGAGGCAAAGATGGTAAAAAGCAATTTCTTTTTGAACAAACGGTTCAAATTCTTTATCATGGTAGATAAATCCTTATTAATGGGGGAATACTCCAATGGGAGAAGAAGAATACAGAATAGAGAAAGATTCGATGGGTGAGGTAAAAGTACTCCGAAATGCATACTGGGGAGCCCAAACACAGCGTGCGGTTGATAATTTTCCCATAAGCGATCTGAGATTTTCGAGGCGGTTTATCCGGGCGATCGGTATGGTGAAAAAGGCTGCTGCTGTTGCGAATGTGCGGCTGGGGCTTCTTGATGAGCGAATCGGTAATGCTATTGATAGGGCTTCTGAAGAGATAATGGAAGGTAAGTTCGATGACCAGTTTGTGGTGGATATATTTCAGACCGGTTCAGGCACTTCCACAAATATGAACGCTAATGAAATTATTGCAAACCGTTCAAATGAGTTTCTTGGGGAAAAGATCGGCCATCGCAGTCCTGTCCATCCCAATGATCATGTTAACAAGGGTCAGTCAAGCAACGATGTGATACCTACCTGCATACATATTGCGGTACTCGAGGAGATTGAAGCTGAACTGATCCCGTCGCTCCAGGAATTGAGAGATGAATTTAAAAAAAAGAGGGAGGAATTCAGCGGCATCGTCAAAATAGGAAGGACCCATCTTCAGGATGCAACACCCCTTCGACTTGGTCAGGAATTCAGCGGGTATGAAAGTATGGTGGAGCATGGTATTCGGCGTATTGAAAAGACAAAAGACAGTCTCGTCGAACTTGCCATTGGAGGAACCGCAGTTGGAAGCGGTATCAATACACATCCCAAATTTCCGAGACATGTTGTGGATAAGATAAATGAAATTACAGGTCTACGGTTCCGTGAGGCTGAAAACCACTTTGAGGCACAGGGCTCGAAGGATGCGCTGGTTGAGGCGAGCTCAGCTTTAAAGACACTTGCCGTAGGTTTGATGAAAATTGCAAATGATATCCGGTTTCTCGGATCAGGACCACGCTGTGGCATTGGTGAGCTCTATCTGCCGGCTGTTCAGCCTGGATCTTCAATTATGCCCGGAAAGGTAAATCCCGTCATTGCAGAGTCTCTCTGTCAGGTTGCCGCCCAGGTTATCGGAAACGATACAACCATTGCGGTCTGCGGTCTCTCTGGAAATCTCGAGCTGAACGTTATGATGCCGGTTTTAGCTTATAATCTATTGCAGTCCGTGGAAATTCTAGCACGGAGTGCAAGAAATTTCGCACATAAATGTATAAATGGACTGAAGCCCAATACAACTCGGATAAACAACATGATTGAAGAGAGCCTCGCGCTCTGCACTGCGTTGAGTCCGATCATTGGGTATGATGAGGCAAGCAAAATTGCAAAAGAGGCCTATGAAACTGGAAAAACGGTGAGGGAAGTTGCACTCGAAAAAAAGATACTTCCTGAGGAGAAGATAAATGAGGTACTGGATCCCTGGAGCATGACAGAGAGCAAGTAGAATAGCGTCACCCTAGAACAGTGATGAGTGAGAAAAAAATATTAAGTAAATAAGTATATTCCCGATAAAAAAAATGGATGCATTGTGGTTAGTGACCATGCAGCGGCGAAAAGAGGCGGCATAAATTATGTTGCCTCTTTTTGTGTTTAGGTTTCCTTTCATCCGATTTTCCACTCCATATTTTTTTCACCTATCATGTTTCCTTGGGACAACCTCGAATTTTCCTTTAGAATGGGAAAAAATATGTTGTCATTTAGGTTAAACGGGGATGTATAATGGGTATTATCTATTTTCACGGGTCGGGATTAGGAGGTGCCTTTCAATGAAAGAGAGTATGCGTGTGGCTTCAGTTCAGTTTGAGCATAAACCCGGGGACAAAAAGGCCAATTTAGAAAAGATAGACCGTTTTGTACAGCAAGCAGTTAATAAGGGTGTCGAACTGATCACATTTCCTGAGTGCTGTATAACGGGATACTGGTATTTACGGAAGCTTGCAAGAGAAGAGATTGAAGAACTTGCTGAACCGGTATTTGATGGAGAGTCATCAAAATTTCTCATAGAGAAGGCTCGTGAATCCAGAATGATTATCGGTGCGGGACTCGTTGAAAGGGCAGAAGACGGAAAGTTCTACAACACCTATGTGGTGGCTTTGCCTGATGGTAGAAGATTTCGCCACCGCAAACTGCATTGCTTTATAAGCAAACATTTGAATTCAGGAGAGGAATTCACAAATTTTGATTCGGGTGTCGGAATTAAGATTGGAGTTCTCATCTGTTACGACCTCAATATTGGGGAAAATGTTCGTATTACAGCTCTTAGGGGAGCTCAATTACTTCTCGCCCCGCATCAAACAGGCGGTTGTCGCTCGGTCAATCCCCATACAATGGGTGTAATCGAAAGGTCACTTTGGGACAATCGTAACCGTGCCCCTGAACCTATAGAGAGTGAGTTCAGAGGTCCGAAAGGAAGAGGCTGGCTCATGCGCTGGCTTCCAACAAGAGCGCATGACAACGGTTTGTTCCTCATTTTCAGCAATGGAGTTGGTGTCGATGACGATGAGATACGCACGGGTAATGCCATGATCATTGATCCCTACGGGAGGATTATAGATGAAACCTGGAAGGCAGACGATGACATGGTAATCGCTGACCTTGATTTTTCACTCTTGAAGGAAAACACAGGCCAACGGTGGATAAAGACGAGACGTCCGGAGCTCTACGACGAACTTGCGAAACCAACAGGTTTTGAGGAGGATACACGGTCCGTACGTTTCGATTCTAAGGGAATCTGAAAATAAACCTTGTAACTATGTCAATTTTCTGTTAGAATAAAAATATCTAAATGCGCTTAATCTGGAAGATCGAGCAAAGTTTATTGAAAGCGAAACAATAAAGGGTAAGTTCATGAGGCTCTATCTTGTACAGCATGGGGAAGCCGTACCCAAGGAAATGGATCCGGAACGTCCTCTGACTGATTCCGGTAGAGTAGCTGTCAGGAAAATGGCAGCCTATATTGCCCAAAATATCGATACCCGAATAGATACGATTTATCACAGTGGTAAAACAAGGGCATTTCAAACTGCAGAGTTGTTTGCCCGGGAACTTGGCCTATCGGATAAAATAAAGGAAGGCAAAGAGTTGAATCCGCAATCTCAACCCTGGGGCTGGGTTGAGCAGCTGGCAGATACTCGTGAGAATCTCATGATCGTGGGGCATCTTCCCTATCTGAAGCGCCTTACCTCTCTTCTCGTTTGCCAGGACGACAGCAAAAAGTGTGTTGAATTTCAGCAGGGAGGGGTTGTCTGCCTAGAACGGGATGAATCAGGCATATGGTCAATAATTTGGATTATTATACCCCCCATTATTTCCTAATATCGTACAGTATCAATCTTGCAAACGAGATGTCACTCCTATGAAATCAATTGAATCTTGTCTCAAAATATTGGCACGATATTGTTATATTATGAAGGGTTGTTGGTAAAAACTATGCGAAAATTTATTTTCAAACTAATATTGGAAGAGGCAATAGCTTTTGAGGAACGCGCATACAGGTACTACAGGAATGCGCTCGAACGCTCTACAATGGAGGAATCTTTCGATCTTTTGAAAAAATTATCCGCTGAAAAATTGAAGCATAGGATGAGGCTTGAAGAAGTTCAGAATAACAGCGAACTGAGCAGTTTTGATGCTAGTGATACGAACCGGACACTTTTGAGCAACCATGATTCTGAGGATATTGAATCTATCTGTGAGGAGTGGCCAAATATATCGGGTTCTGAATCACGGAAAAAAATACTCCAGAGAGCACTTGGGAGGGAACTCTGTGCACAGCGTTTTTATAGAAATATGATGAACCGAGCATGGCCAAAAAGAGCGAGCTGTGTATTCGAAGCTCTCTATCGTGAGGAGAGCAACCATGTACAATGGGTAAGAAATGAACTGATGAAGGTATCGTCATGCTGAAGACTATTAGGTGTTTTGAAGAAGCACTGGATAAGAGGAAATCCTATACCATTATGGATGCAGGAATGCGTGTCGTGGAGATAAAGAGGATTGTCGGTACAGTGGGCAAGTGTGGTGAACTCGATGAAAATTTCCATTACCGCAAGCGGCGGGATCGAAGCGAGAGGAGCAGACGATTCCGAATGGCGGAAGCGGTAAGGTATTTTCATCTTCTTCCACCGATCGATCTCTATCTCTATCGGGGAGAGTACTATGTTATAGATGGAAACCGGAGGGTTGCTTCAGCGAAGGATATGGGGATCGAATTTATTGATGCCAATGTAACTGAGTACGTCGACAGGAATGATCATTTGGGCATGGCTGGTGCTCTGTTACGTCGCAGATTTGAAATAGAAACCGGTATCAGGAATATATCCCTCACCCATGAGAGTGGGTACGGTGTGCTGCTTGAGCAGATCCAGAGCTTTCCGGGGGAGGAGAGTATTGAGATGAAGGCGAGGAAATGGTATACCGATACATTTCTTCCAGCCAGTAAAAGGATCGAAAGCTCCAACCTTCCGGAAAAATACGAAAATCTCCAGACCGGTGATATTTTTATTCTCATCATGGAATTTTTCAGGAATTATATGGACGGGATTCCTACTGATACTGGTTTCGAAACTATTATTTCTGGATTCATGTTCGCCCATGGAATTTCACAGCGGAGGTTGCTACGATCTTTGCCCTTTCGCATCGTTTCTGCAATGATTTTTCGAAAGGTGAAAAAGAAACGATCAACTCACAGGCTACACAGGTCGGAACACGGTGGAAACTATAGCTAAGGGATAGAGGAAATGAAGATACTGGCAGTTGCTGATAGGATGCACAAGGCACTGTACGACTACTTTGAGCCCACTCGTTGGAAAGGGATCGATCTTGTTATATCATGCGGAGATATTGATGCGAAGTATCTCTCCTTCCTCGTAACAATGATACCCAAGCCCCTCCTCTATGTGCCGGGAAATCACGACCAGGGCTATAAAAACCAGCCCCCTGAAGGCTGTGATTCCATAGATGAAAAAGTTCTGAGGATCGGTAAGGTGGTAATAGCTGGTCTCGGAGGATCTTACTGGTACAATGGAAAGGATCTACAATACACAGAGAAACAGATGAAGTACCGAGCAAAAAAGATCATCAAAAAGGCAAGGAAGTTAGGGGGCCTTGATATTCTCGTCACCCACTCACCACCAAAGGGAGTGCACGATCAGGATGATGTCTGCCATTGCGGTTTTGATACTTTTAGGGAAATCATGAAGATCCTTCACCCAAAGGTTTTCATTCACGGCCATAACCATGAGATATACAAAAAAGAGGATAGGGAAGTAACGGTGGACGGAACCCGTGTGATCAATGCCTATGAGTACTACAGCTTTGAGGTCGATCTCTAAAAAAATGTGAATTGTACAGTACATTCGTGTAATATGATATACTAATATTCTTCTTGTTTAAGAATACTGCACCTATTATCTTTACCTAAGTAACAATCTTTAGCCGGCCCTCGCTTTAAAATTAAAGCGAAAAATTAAAATCATGAGAAAGTTTACTGAAGTAGACTTCACAAGGTGCAATCCGAAGGAATGCGATGTTGACAAGGGTACATGTGTTGCCCTTGAGGTGTGTACCAAGAAACTTTTAGAGCAGGAAGACCCCTTTGAGCCACCTATCTTGATATCCAGCACCATGTGCAGCAGGTGTGGGGAGTGTGTCAAAGTGTGCCCAATGGGAGCACTTCGGATTTGGGGAGGATTATAAAGCGACTTACATGATCTATAGTATAGGAGGAATGTAAATGGCACTTACTCCATCAACAATGATGATGGCATTGGGAACGTTGGCACCCGACTTTCATCTGCCAGATACGAAAGGAAAGGTTGTTTCGCGGGATGACTTCAAGGACAAGGCTGCTCTCCTCGTGGTGTTTATGTGCAATCATTGCCCCTATGTGCAGCATATACGGGTGCATTTTGCCCAACTGGTCCGAGATTATCAGAAGAGAGGTGTTGCAGTGGTTGGGATAAACGCAAATGATGTTGATTCCTATCCGGAGGATAGCCCTGAAAATATGGCAAGTGATGCCGAAACGTTTGGTTATACCTTCGATTATCTTTACGATGAATCACAGGAAGTGGCAATGGCTTACCATGCTGCCTGTACGCCGGATTTCTTTCTCTTTGACAAAGAGCGCAAACTTTTCTATCGTGGACAGATGGATTCGAGCAGGCCGGGAAACGATATTCCTGTAACGGGAAAGGACCTTCGTGCCGCTCTGGATGCTGTGCTCTCGGGAAATAAACTGTCCGGGGATCAGAAGCCGTCATTGGGCTGCAATATAAAGTGGAAGCCAGGCAATGAGCCCGATTATTTTGGGTAAACTTCACCTTCCTTGGCAGGATTTACAGTACCTGCGGCACTTAAAGCCCTTATCACATTTATTGCGATCTAGGTCAAACTCTCATCGTCCGAGCTGAGTTAGAGGAATGCAACTATCGATATCTTCTGACGTCACTTTTGCATCCTCATATTCCGTAAAAATTTACTGGAGGAATGGCGTACAACTCGTGTGAAGTGCAGTGTTTATTACTCGTATCATGAGAAGGTTTGATTTTTATCTGCCTCTGTTTTATTTTAATATAATCCATGTTCTGTAATTGAATTTTATGACATTGAATAAGAACGTGATGAGATAGGTTGGAGGGATCGATACAGTATATGTGTCGGGATACTCTTATTGTTTGTCCAGTTTATAATGAAAAATCCTATCTACAGAGCTTTTGCGAGAGATTGCGGATGCACTGCACATCGGATGTCCTATTCATTGATGACGGCTCAACAGATGAAAGTGGCGAGATACTTAAAAAACTGAAACCTGGATGGAATGTCCCAAGTATTGCGCTCACTACCCATTCATTCAGAAGAGGGTATGGAGCAGCGCTCATGACGGGTTTTCAGTATGCACTCAGCAATGAATATAATAAGGTAGTCACCATCGATGCAGATCTTCAGCATCAACCGGAAGATATTTGCCGTTTCATTAACGCCCTTGATCTATATGACGTTGTACTCGGTTCTCGGTATAGCGACGAAAGTTCTTCTGCTTCCGTACCAAGGTCAAGATTTCTAATAAATCGGTACATTTCGGCCATGCTGAATAGATACGTTGGAGCTACATTTTCCGACCCCTTCTGTGGTTTTAGGGGCTACAAGACGGGCTACCTTGCGGGGATACGTTTGCGGGAACAGAGTTACGGAATCTGCCTCGAAATGCTCATGGAAATGATCCGCACCCGTGCAACCTATTGCGAGATTCCTGTTGCATGTATCTATATCGACGGTTCGAGGAGTTTCCATAATGGTTTAAATGATCCTTTAAAACGGCTTGATTATTATAAAAAAATCGTCTGGATTAAACTACAGGAACTGAAAAGGGATAGAATAACGGTGCTATGACAAATTCTGATAAAAAAAAATGTTTTCTCGTCGTTGCCCCACATCCAGATGATGCCGAGCTTGGAATGGGGGGCACGATTATCAAGATGGTAGAAATGGGTCACCGGGTTGTTATTGTGGATTTGACATCTGGTGAGCCAACCCCCTATGGAAACGAAAAAAAAAGAAAAGAGGAGACGAAAAAGGCTACTTCATTTCTCGGCATCGATGAAAGATTCAACCTTGGACTCCCGAATCGATACCTATTTGATTCCAAAGATGCTCGACTGAAGCTCGCAGGGGTAATCAGGAAAGTGAGACCAGATGCGATGTTTTGTCCTTCGCCTGAGGATGCCCATCCGGACCATATCGCCTCCTCAGCAATAGCTGTGGGAGCACGGTTTTATGCAAAGTACACAAAAACAGCAATGCAGGGAGAACCCTTTCACCCCCGATATCTTATCTATTATTTTTGCTCCCATCTGCGCAAACCATCAAACTTCAGTTTTATTATGGATATTTCGGAGCAGTTCCAAAAAAAGATCGATGCAGCAAAATGTTACGAATCGCAGTTTATCGTGAACCCGAATAATAGAGTGGTGTTTGATTATGTCGAGGGGCGGGACAGATATCTCGGGCGACTCATCGGCAAGGTATATGGGGAACCCTTTTACAGTAAAGAAGCGCTCGGGATTAAAGATCTTACCTGTTTTATGATATAAAATTCAACTCTTCACATTTTTATTTTTTTACGCAGGCACAGATGAAAAAAAAGCTCTTCAAGCCACCACTGGAAAACGGTGAAATATTTTTTCTTCCTGATATCAGACAATTTTTTCAATCTCTGCGAGAGGATACTGTCGTTACCACATGTCATCAGCTTGGCTTCTTTCATCCAGGAATAGGAATACGTTTTCTCCTTATCGATAGTTTAGAAAATTGTAAAAAGAGCCTGTTTTTCATGGATACCGATAAGGCTCGAGTAGGGGTAAGCATTCCGCAGGAGGAGGGCAGTGCGAAAGTATTTTATTTATTTAATAGTAATAGATCCCTCTATCAGATGAATCTCCCCCGATGGGAAGTGATCGAGCAATTTCTAGACCAGGTCAGGGGAGAAATCAGAGGAAGTGTGGGGGAAAGAGACCCTTCTTCGATACAATGTCTCAATCGTTTTCAGAATATTCTCCATGATACGCATGATTGTGAGACTCTTCCAGAATATCTTGCCCGGAGTTTTCTCAGATATTATGAACTGAATTGTGATTATCGATTTTCGTCTCAAATACTAAAGGGTGAGAGATTTCGTGAATTCTTTATTAAGATTTACAAGGATGATGACCATTTCCGTTCCATCTATAATCAGGCCCTGGATGAGTATAAGCAGGAGTTTCGTTTTCGTTTCAAAAATTATCCCTTTCCCCGATTGAGGGATGGGGAGCTGCCCTTTTGGGTCGTGCATGAAGGGCAGAGATACGGGCTTAATAAAAAGGAGTTATCACTCTCAGACCTTTTGAAATATCAGATACTGCCCAAAGCTTCACCTCTCACTATGTTTCTGCGCATGCAAGAAACCGACATTTTTCTGCATGGTGTTGGTGGCGCAAACTATGAGTGGGTGAACGATCGTATTATAGAGCGCTTTTGGAGGGTAGAGCCGCCCATCTATTATGTTATGAGCGCCACCTTCCATATTGGTTCGTTTCTCCAACGAGACTTTCCATTTTTCCTGATGGACCCCGATAGGATAAGGAATACATTAAAACAGTATCTCCAAACACACAGTCTTTACCCTGCATAATGGTGCAAGCATAGCTTCACCGCCTTTCAGATTGACTATATATTATGAATATACGTAGTATGTGCTCGAAAGAATGGGTAATGCCGAGATCTGGTTGGATTATTTTACTCTTAGGGTTTTTCTCTATCTCTCTACCCATTCTCTATGGAGATGACATTGGAGTGGCCGATGCGTACGGGAGTGAACATATTGATAGAGTAATTATCGTCTCTGCCCTAAGAGAGGCGTATGGGAATAACATACAGATGTTCGAGGAAAGAGACGGTGACATCCTATTTAGAATAGGGGGAAGGGTAATTTACTATAGAGGGGGAAGAATGCTTTCAGAGGAGCATATCGACACCTATTATGAGTATGAACCCATATTTTATTTTTATCGCAAGGGCGCTCTAACTCAAATTCCTGAACCCGTAACCTTTCCTAAAAACCGCTCTAGCGATTTTCTCGATGCCCTTATTGGAGATACACGACAGGAGATTGCATCCTCAAGTAAATGGGTCTCTTTCCTGGGTCGTAAAGCCTTTGTTCATAAAATTTGTAGTGAATCTCTTGAGAAGGTTGATTCTGAGATTAATCGATACGCTCAGACCTCGGAGGAAGTACGTTATTATATTCATAATATAAAAGTGGTTTTCTCAATGGATCCCAGGAGTGTAAAAGGTACCGATAACCAGAGTTATCATGCCTATGGATTGGCTATGGACATTGTACCGAAGAATTACGGAAATAAACATGTATACTGGCGCTGGAGTTCGGTTTTTGATGAAGATTGGGGTCGGATTCCTCTCGCTAAACGATGGAAGCCGCCCAATGAGGTAATAGCTGCATTTGAGGATAACGGCTTTATCTGGGGAGGGAAATGGTATCATTTCGATACCATTCATTTCGAATATAGGCCGGAGTTGCTCTTGTACTCGGAAGCTCTAATCTCGTCCGTCAACAACGGGAGATAAAAACAGTGAAAGAGCAGACGCTATAATGGGAAAGACGGCGAGTATGAGCAATCCGGAGGCTAAACCGGGAAATGAGGGAACAACATCAGTGGTAAAAGCACAGAGGGTTGGACCAAAACTCGAAACAGCCCAAGCAAACCCCATGAGAATCCCGCTAATTGTTGAGGTCATTTCTGGTACAATCCTGTGTCCCATCACGATGTTTGCTGCATGCCCTCCATGAATTATAAAACCACTCAGCGCAAGAAAAATGAGGCATGGAATAAGCCTGCCTGATTTCCCAAACTGAAGAAAAAGACCAAAGAACGGTAGGAATACAGTTAGGGAAATAAAGAGCAGTTTCCTCGGTCTTAATATATGCGTTAGATGTCCTGCTACGAGAATACCGAGAGCTCCTGCCAGCATAAAAACTGGAACTACGCTGCTATAAACCGCCCGTGAGAAACCCCACTGATCAAAGGTTTTTGCGAGAAAGGTGACAATCGCCATGACAAATGCGGAGCGAAATACCATAATGAAGAAGAGCAATAATATGGGAGTAAACCGTTTTGAGAGTATATTTTTAATTTTACCTAAAATTAGATTTTCTTCAGGACCACGAATCTCTGCTTTGCCATAAAATAAATATACGATTGAGAGGATTATCGTCGGGAATGCCATGTAGAAAGAGTTTTGTGTCCCAAATCTGCTTGTAAAACCTGAAAAGATGGGCTGTGAAAGTGAATAGCCAATAGTCCCTATTGTTGAAAAGATCGCGAAACTCCGGTCCTGTTTTGTATAACCTGCAGCACTTGATATATTTGCCCCAGCTGGATGAAAAAAGGAAGACCCGATGTTTCCAATTAAAACCAATACGAAGAGAAAAGCGTAAGACAAGGTTAATCCGATGAAGGACATGGAAATTGAAGTGAGCAGCAGTCCAAAGAATATCGGTAATTTACCCCTTATTCGGTCAGCAGTATATCCCATGAGCGGCTGCAGGATATTCCCGACAAAAGTGGTAACAGTGGCAATAAGGGCTGCCTTTATGGGGTCTAAGCGTGATATCACGAGATAAATGGCAAAAAAACCCATATAGGAATCAAGGAAGAAGTGCATACTAGCGATAAAAAATACCCTTTTCTTTTCCATGAATGGGTGGCCCCTGATGAGGTGTGACCCAAAGAAAAGATAAGATACTTTTTACCGATTAGGTTGGCAAGTTGTCTTTCATTATTTTGTTCCCCATGTATGGCTTGGTTATTACAATAAATAGTAAAGCTAAAATATGGTTACTAAAGGCTCTATGGACAAAGAAAAACTGAAGAGCAACAGTCAAGGTGCACTCGCTTTCATCCTATCTTTCGTCAAGAGACATATTCCCACAATTCTTGCTGGTGTGGCTGTTCTCATGACTGTCGATCTCATCCAGATAATCATTCCAAAGATCATCCAACGAACTATTGATATTCTTGGCGATTCGTTTTTTTCAAACGAGCTTGTGATAAAAAACACTCTTATCATTCTCGGCCTTGCCTTTGGTATGGTAATTCTACGGTTTTTCTGGAGAATCTTCATTATGGGAACATCCAGAAAAATTGAAAAAGAAGTGCGGGAGGATATGTTTTCACATCTTCAGAGACTGGGATTCTCCTACTTTAACCGGACGCAGACCGGTCATTTGATGGCTCTGATGGTAAATGACGTGAACGCGATCAGAATGGCAACAGGGCCATCCTTCCTCGCCATAACCGATGCCCTGTTTATGGGCTCGCTTTCATTAATTTTTCTCTTTTCATTGAACACGAGGCTAGCATTTTTCACTATTTTACCTCTCCCATGTATTATTTTTATGATTACGAAGTACGGTCCCCTTATTCAGAGACGATTTAAAGCGGTTCAGGAGTCCTTTTCAACGATTTCCTCACACACCCAGGAATCGTTTTCAGGTATCAGGGTGATTAAGGGATTCGTACAGGAAGCCAACGAAATCGATGCGTTCGAAGCAAAGTGTGAAGATTATGTCCAGAAGAATCTGAAGCTCATCAAAGTATGGGGTTTCTTTTTTCCTGCTGTCACTTTCTTTGCAAATCTCTCCCTGGCTATTCTCTATCTCATAGGTGGGAGGACGGTAATAACCGGAACCCTTACATTCGGCGAATTTGTTTCGTTCAGCATGTATCTTGGACTCCTCATCTGGCCGGTCATAGCGATTGGGTGGGTTTTCACTATATTTCATAGAGGAATTGCCTCCGCTAAGAGGATCCTCGAGCTTATCACGGCCCAGCCCGATATTGTTGAGTCTGAAACGGTGAATTTCAAAATCAAACACATCGTAGGAAGGATTGAAATAAATGATCTCAGCTTCAGTTACGACGGTAACGGGCGTCAAGTACTAAACCAAATCAACCTCCACATACCCTCTGGAACATCACTCGGTATAATGGGAAAGCCAGGTTCCGGCAAGTCGACACTCATTGCCTTGCTCTTTCGGTTATTTCCCTTCTATGAAGGCACGATTATGATCGATGGACACAACATTTACGATATCCCGCTGTCTCTCCTCAGAAGTAATATCGGTTACGTTCCGCAGGATCCCTTTCTTTTTTCAGACACCATAAGTAACAATATATCCTTTGGAATCAATGATGAAATGAAGGATTTTTCGGAAGTAAATAGGCTTGCTAAATTGACCGCAATGTTTGATGAGATAGTGGAATTCGGCGATCAATTTGAAACCATAGTTGGCGAGAGGGGGATTACCCTTTCGGGTGGTCAGAAGCAGCGATTATCCATAGCACGGGCGTTGATGATACAGCCGCAGATACTTGTTCTTGATGATGCGCTCTCATCGGTGGATGCGGCTACTGAAAAGGAGTTGCTCAGGAATGTTCGGTCTGAAATGGATGGAAAGACGACGATTTGTATTTCACATCGGGTTTCAACGGTAAAGGACTGTGATAAGATACTTATTCTCGATGAGGGCAAAATAAAGGAATACGGGACCCATCGAGAATTGACCCAAATGGATGGTTACTACAACAAACTCTTTGAACTGCAAAAGCTGGAAGAAAGGGTAAAGGACTGAGGAGTTTAATTTGGAGTACTTTGAAGAAGAAGGAGATGAACGGGGCAAGCTCTACAATAGGGATGTACTGAAACTTCTCTTCCAATACATCATAAGATATCGGAAGTATCTCCTTATTGCCATTGTTTTTGTTTTTTTCATAACCGGTGCAAACCTCGCCGTACCATTTTTATTCAAAACTATTGTTGATCGCTCTATCTATAAACAGGGACGCATCGTAAACAGATCCCGTTTGGAGGAGAATGGCGTTGACAAGGCAATCGCGCGTAGTATTGGGCGCGGAGTGCCTCTGGAGGGTCCCTTTATTTTCATGTATCAATCTGATCTTAAATTATTTTCCAAAGGGGAGACGAGGAGGTATATCGACTCGGGAGTTTTTTCCTCGGAAAATTATTTGATTGTCACAGGCCCCATCCTTGATTCAGATATCAGGGCAAAGATTGAAAAATTACAGCAGAATGGAGATGTGCGCGCATTCGGTGAACAAACCTACCTCTTCCGAACATCCATATTAAACAGTTTCAGAGTAAGTGAAATTGTGATTTTAAGAAGAAATGATTTTATACGTATAGTGCAACTCATTCTTCTCATTGTCGGAATTCTGCTGGTTCAGTTTGGCTCATCCTATCTCCAGATTATTTTTCTCATGAAACTCTCGCAGACAGCAATGAAAGATTTGAGAAGGGATCTCTTCTCTCATATACTGAGTCTGGAAGTTACATATTTCGACCAAAATCCGATCGGAAGGCTGGTTAACAGGGTCACAAATGATATCGAGAGATTGAATGAATTGTTCTCATCAGTTCTCATTACACTTTTTCAAGACATTCTCTTGCTCATCGGTATTACCCTGATTATGTTTCTGACCAGTGTAACCCTTGCACTCATTGTAGCCATTACATTTCCCTTTCTTATACTATTTACAATCCTCTTCAGAATTAAGGTCAGAAATGCCTACAGGAAGATACGGACAAAGATAAGTGAACTCAACAGTTTTCTTAATGAGACAATAACAGGAATTCGAATCGTACAGATATTTGTGAAAGAACAGGACAATCTTAAAAAATTTATTGGAAAAAATGATGACGTTTACAGCGCACAGATGGATCAGTTATATATAAATGGGATATTCAGGCCGCTCATCGGATTCATGATGTGGTTTGCCATAGCAGCGGTCCTGTACTTCGGAGCACAGGGAATCGTTCAGAACCGAGTTTCCTTTGGTCTACTCGTCATGTTTATTGCTTATATCGAGCGTTTTTTTCATCCCATACGGGATCTCTCTGAAAAGTTCGACATCATGCAGAGTGCAACTGCTGCCGGAGAGAAAATACTTTCCATCTTCAAGGCGAAGGCCGTGCAGGAAATTGCAGTAGCCAATAGACCAATGGGGAAGACTCCTGGTAATGAGCTGTTTAGGGTGTCACCAGAGGCAGATAGGCTTGATTTCAGGGGAAAGATAGAGTTTAGGGACGTCTGGTTTTCATACAAGCCCGGCGAGTGGGTTTTACGAGGAATTTCATTTACCGTTAATCATAGGGAAACCCTCGCAATAGTTGGTGAAACAGGGGCGGGAAAGTCAACGATTATCAATATTTTATCGAAGTTTTACCGCATACAGAAGGGACAGATTCTCATTGATGGCATTAATATAGAGGATTTACCATATGATATTGTGAGGAAAAACATTGTTGCCGTCATGCAAGATGTTTTTCTTTTTTCGCGAAAGGTAAGGGAGAACGTAACACTCGGGGGTCAATACAGGGATGCTTGGTTTCGTGAAGTTTCGGGTATTACACATGTAGACCGGTTTATCGATTTACTTCCCCACGGGCTGGATGAGCAGGTGATGGAGCGCGGTGCAACCTTCTCGGCAGGAGAACGCCAGCTCCTCTCCTTTGCCAGGGCCCTCTATGCTGATCCAGCAATTCTCGTACTCGATGAAGCAACATCGAGTATTGATACCGAAACTGAGCGGTTGATACAGGATGCCATAATCGGGTTGATGAAGGGAAGGACCTCTATTGTTATAGCCCACCGTTTATCGACTATTAAGCATGCGGATAGGATCGTTGTTCTGGAAAAGGGGAGAGTTGTCGAAAGAGGTGGACATGAGGAGCTTCTTGCAAAAGAGGGACTGTATCACCGCCTCTATAAGCTTCAATTCGGGTCGCTCTCGTGAAGAATACGATAATACTGTTGTTCAACCCGGTACATCCTACTATTTTAGAGTGATTACAATATAGGCGAGGTATAACTGATTGGAGGAACGAGGAAAGGAGTAGAGGATATGGTAGCAGAAAACCTGAGGCCAAAAAAGCTCTGGAGTTATTTCGAGGAGATATCTCAAATCCCACGGCCATCGAAAAAGGAAAAAGCAGTTTTAGAATACATCATTCGATTTGCAAAGGAATATGGTCTCCATTATCGTCAGGACAAGTTGGGAAATGTTTTGATCACCAAACCTGCCTCGAAGAGATTTAAAAATACACCAACCGTGGTGCTACAGAGCCACGTAGACATGGTGTGCGAAAAAAATAGTGAGAGTGCACACGATTTCAGTAATGATCCCATCAAGCTCGAGATAGCCGGGGAGTGGGTGAGGGCAGCTGAGACTTCTCTGGGAGCAGATAACGGAATTGGAGTAGCGGCGATGCTCGCAATCCTCACTGATGATTCAATTCAACATGGAGAGCTGGAGTGTCTCTTTACCGTTGAAGAGGAGACCGGACTAACGGGTGCGGTACATCTCGATCCCTCAATGATCAAGGGTCGATTTCTCATCAACCTTGATACCGAGGAGGTTGGTGCAGTCTATATCGGATGTGCAGGAGGCAGGGATAGCGATATCTATCTACCTATGGTTGTGAAAAAACCGGGAGATGAAATGGGCGCCCTTCAGATAGGTATCACAGGATTACAGGGCGGGCATTCAGGTGCGGAGATTCATCTTGGTAGAGCGAATGCGATTAAGTTGATGGCCCGTATTCTCTATTCATTTAAAAAGTACGCTGAATTCTTCATGTCATCTATACATGGTGGTGATAAGGACAACGCCATTCCACGAGAGACCTTTTGCATAATTATTTTAGAAAAAAAGAATCTCCATACGATAAGGCGTTCCTTTAAAGAGTTCTCATCAAAGTTAAAGGAAGAGTTGGGTGTTGTTGACCCTGCTGCTCGATTTGAAATTCATGAGCACTTACTACCTCCATCGATGTTTGATCTGCAGTCTACCCAAAATCTTATCAATCTCCTTATGAGTATGCCCCATGGTGTGATATCAATGAGTATCTTATTTAAGGATCTTGTTCAGACTTCAACAAATATCTCCTCCATAAAAACAGAGGATAAAAGAATACACATACATTCGAGCCACAGAAGTAGTGTGGAGAGTGAGCTGGAATGGGTGTGTGATCACCATGTAAGTCTTTCAGGGCTTGCTCGTGCTCATATAGAGCAAGACGATGGTTATCCCGGTTGGGTTCCCGATCCGGATTCCAGTCTCCTAAAAATCGCAAAAGCTGCAGTAGAAAGGGTGCTGGGAAGGGAAGCGGATGTCAGGGCAATTCATGCGGGTCTTGAGTGTGGTGTTATCAAAAAAAAGTTCGAGGAAATGGAAGCGATTTCCATCGGTCCCACAATCAGGGGTCCGCATTCACCCAATGAAAGGGTGCACATTGCAAGTGTACAGAATTTCTGGGAAATACTTATTCACACACTGCGTGGTATTGTTTCTGATGCAGAGGAGTAGATAATTTTAGAGTAAATTTATGAGGGGAGGATAAATTGTGTGCCTTTCAGCAGTTTATGTGGACAAGAGGGAGGATCAAGCGGTTATCGTTCAGGAGGCGTCTCTAGTACAGCTAAGCGGTGAGGGAAGCGTGCTGATCGATACACTTTTTGGAGAGAAGAAAACCATGAAGGGTTACAGAATCAAAGAGGTAAACTTTCTAAAAAATTATCTGATTCTCGAGAGAGGGGAATAGGCAGATGGTGGGCGGTTTAGGCGAAAAAGACAAATTGGAAGCCATCCTCGATTACTGGATTGAGCATAATGAAGAGCATGCCAAGGAAAATTTAAAATGGCTCAAGAGGGCGGAGGAATTTGGCAATCTGGAAGTCGTGAATGAGCTCCGTGAGGTAATGGAAATCTCTGAAGAAATAGTACACCATGTACGGGAGGCGAAAAAGAAACTCGACGTTCAGGATTTGGAATCCGGAGCAGAAAATATCCCGTCCCATTCTGGGGACGAGCATCCGCCCCACCGCCATCTTTCTCTTCATCCGATAGGGACTTTACGGACACCTTATCCGACTGGAACCAGTTTTGCATCTATGAAGGGAAAGGCTGCCGATTGCAGGATATTTTTGGATAAACAATTTGTGCAAGGCCTTGAGAAGCTCGATGCCTTTACCCATATTATTGTTTTATTCTACTTCGATCGGCTCGATGATGAACCAACTATGACGGTTGCACCCCAAAGGGCAGGTGAGAAGAGATCCGGAATCTTCGCAAGTGGATCCCCAAATAGACCAAATCCTATTGGCATGAGCATAGTAAGACTGAAAAAAATTTCCGGTAATGTAATCTTAACAGAGGGCATAGATGCATACGATGGATCGCCACTTCTCGACATTAAGCCCTATGCCGAAGGTCCCATCAAGGGCTGAAAGTCCTGTCAAGTATTGAGGTAAGTGATGCATAAGCGCACAGCGGTTAGAGAGGAAAATGTGAGTGGTTTGAGGAACGATATGTACGAATGGTCATTCAGTACGGGAGCTAAGGCTGTGTTCTGTACGATGATCTCTTTACTTGTCTTTGGTGCTTCCTTTCAGATAGCAGTCCCGCAGGACACCGCTGGAGCTGTAGGTCGTGATTATCCATATTCCCTCGAAGATTTTTATTCTGCAAACAAAGAGCTTGACTATCTGGTGAACCGGATAATGGGAACGCTTTCCTCAAAGGAAATGATATCCCAGATGATCGTATCCTCCAACGGTAATAATCAGGGATCATACCGTAAGGTGCTTCGTCTTGTTCGTGAAGGCAGAACGGGTGGCGTCATGTTCATTGGTGTTACCACTGATGAGATCAGACAGTTTATACAGGATTTCAATGAGGCTTCCGCGAGTAATTCTCTTCTTTTGCCAATTTATTCGATCGATGGAGAGCCCATTCTCATTCATGAAAGAATAACCGATATTGAGCGAATTGAGGGTGCACGTGAATTGCGAACGGAAAGAGAAACTCGGGAAATTGCAACTCAGATAATGCTTTTGATGAGAGATCTTGGAATCCACGTTAATTATGCACCGGTCTGCGACCTGTCCTTCAATAGAGAAATCATAAGAAATCGGTCTTTCGGTAGAGAACCTGAACGAGTTTCCCAATTGGCAGAATTATTCATTCAAATTATGCAGAACGGCGGCGTTGTTGCAACTGCCAAACATTTTCCCGGCCATGGAACTGCTGTGGGCGATTCCCATGAGGGACTTGTGTTTGTTGATGGAGATCCCCCGGAAATACCCATTTTCATGGATGTGATTAAGAGTGGCGTCATTTCGATAATGGTTGGACATATTGCGGTGATAAACTCACCAGTGTACGGAACTCAAGGTATGCCCGCTACTCTTTCAATCAAGAGTATTAGCGGTGTTCTAAAAAACCAGCTTGGATTCAGGGGTATCGTTGTGACCGATGCATTGAACATGGGTGCAGTGCAGTTTTTCGATTTTCCAGCACTGCTGGCGGTAAAAGCGGGTTCCGATATGGTACTCCTTCCGGAGGACGAACTCTCTTTTATTGAATCGGTGGAGCGTGAGATGGAACTGGAAGAACAATTCCGACTTCAAATTTTCGAATCGGTAAGGAAAATAATCAGATTAAAGGTATGTCTTGGGCTCATTAACAACAAGAAGCTTGAAAAATTGGGCGAATTTGACGATATATTCTGATAAGGTGATATATAATAGCACAATCAGTTAAGAGAATGTCGGATCAAAGTGCATGCGCAATGAAACTCAGAGATTGAGGGAAATAATCCGGCTCGATACAGAATTGTCGACAGTTCAGGACCTCGATATTCTGCTTGAGAGGATACTTAATGAGGCACGGAAAATTCTGAGTGCTGATGCCGGCACCATATATATAAAAGATGAAAATGATCTCGTATTCAGCTATACTCAGAATGCAACCCTCCAAAAAAGACTTCCTCCCGGCCAGAAGCTCATTTATTCAACTTTCAGAGTAGAAATAAGCAAAAAGTCAATCGCTGGCTATGTGGCAGCAACGGGAGAGCTCCTCAACATACCAGATGTCTACCGGATCAACACCAAGTCTCCCTACCAGTTCAACTCGAGTTATGACCGTGTATCGAAATACAAAACGACGTCGATGCTCACGGTACCCCTTCAAAACAACAGAGGTGACATTCTCGGTGTCCTGCAGATTATCAACAAGCACGATCCAGCCGGTACTGTACTGGCTTTCGATTCGGAGGATGTCATTGTTTGTCAGCACTTTGCGAGTACAGCAAGTATGGCTCTACAAAGGGCACAGTTGACCCGTACACTTATATTGCGAATGATAGCAATGAGTGAGCTTAGGGATCCAA
>CAYFYU010000013.1:38491-57411 GCA_964347455.1 uncultured Spirochaetota bacterium
AACAGGGTTGCTTCCTATGCCATCGAACTTTTTGAAAAGTGGGCGAGGCGCAGATCGATGTCCCCGGATGAAATAAATAAAAAGCGGGATACATTGAGAATGGCAGCAATGCTCCACGATGTTGGGAAGGTGGCAATATCTGATATTATCCTGAAAAAACCCGCCGAATTCACATCACGAGAGAGAAAGATAATGGAGGCACACACCTATCTCGGCGCTCGACTGTTTCTCAACAAGCAGTCGGAGATGGATGAGATGGCTGCTGTAGTTGCACTTACTCATCATGAAAACTGGGACGGCACGGGTTATCCCGGTCGAGTGGATATTCGAACAGGAAAACCGCTCAAAGTTAAAACCAGAGGTGAATCTACGAGCCTCAAAGGTGAAGAGATACCTATATACGGCAGGGTAGTTGCCGTGGCCGATGTGTACGACGCTCTTCGCTCTAAAAGGGTGTACAAGGAAGCATGGTCAGAGGAGGACGTTCTCCACGAGATGCAAAAACTTTCGGGCACGAAATTTGATAAGGATGTGGTTGAAGCCTTTTTCGATTCACTTGAGGTGATTCGATCAATTTCAGCCCGCTACCCCGATAAGGAATAGATTTAAAGTAAAGAAGCTGCCAGACTTCTCAGATGACGAACTCCCTTTATTACCGATTCCAGGCTGTTTCGTGAGTTGATTTCCAGAGTCAGTACAGAAAGGGAGCTGAACTGTTCGAGAATGGAAGGTAAATCGAGCGTTCCCTCTCCTGGGGGGTAATGATCGAGTAGACTCTCGTCTATATCGTGTACATGAACACCACCGCACCTACCAGAAAATCGGTTCTGCCAACTGTCCATAGAGACAAAACCAAGAGCATCGAGTAAATAGGTATGACCGATGTCATGCCAGTATCCCAGGTTGGAATAGGGGAGTGTATTTAGAATAATTTCAAGCTCATCGGGCAGGGGAATCTCATAGTAATGAATACGGGTTTCTATTAAAAAATGTACCTCAGGAAATCTCTGACAGAGTACCCCGAGTACATCCATGACCGAATCGAGATATTTACTGCCGAGGAGTTTTCTCTTCCTCCTTAATTCATGAAATTGTTCCTCAAGGTTGAGGGGGCTCTCACCGTTAATAAATCTTCTCTTATATGATAGGAAATCGGTTCTGAGTGTTTCATCTTCAACTCTACCAGTATGGATGATGACAGCTCTGTTACCAATCTGGAGCGCCCACCGGGCTGTTTGAGCCAAGAGCTCAATCTCCAGAAGGCGTCTGGTCCTGTCCAGGCTTGCAAATTCAGGCAGGTAGTATGTTTCGTGAATCTCCTTATCCGGATAACAAACGGCATGCATCGATGTTACCGGCATACCCTCTTCACCGATGATTTTTTCGAGAGCTCGGAAAAAATCACCCGTTCCCTTGCTTCCAATCTCTAAAGCGTCTATATAGGGGAGTATATCTCTGATACGATCGATTTTTCCATCTGCCCAGGATGTTGAAAAAGCGAGCTTCATAACATAATCCTCATCAGGTACATTCGCCCACAAACCTACTATGTGAATGGTTAAAAGTCGACATTAATGAATACAGCAGGGGGTGATTGCGTCCTGAAATGGATAAATCATTTGACTCATTAAAAAATGATGCTATTTTATCATCGAATCCAATGATTTTTTGACATAATTCCCCATGAAGGGCTCAAGGTCCTGTACAGGGAACTCTAGTATATATATCCAAGACTACATATAAAGGAGCAATGTAAATGACCGAACTGGAACAGCAATCCATCAACACTATCCGTTTTCTGGCAGTTGATGCAGTACAAAGGGCAAATTCCGGTCATCCGGGACTTCCTATGGGTGCCGCTCCAATGGCCACCGTTCTTTGGAAAGAGTTTTTAAAACACAATCCTGTCAATCCTCAATGGACTGATCGTGATCGGTTCGTACTATCGGGCGGGCACGGTTCAATGCTACTCTATGCCCTCCTCTATCTAACTGGATATAAAGATATGACCATAGATCAGCTGAAATCTTTCAGACAATGGGGTAGCATTACAGCGGGTCATCCAGAGTCAAACCTGACACCAGGGGTTGAGGCAACTACAGGTCCTCTGGGCCAGGGAATTTCCAACGCAGTAGGAATGGCAATTTCTGAGAGATTCCTTGCGAGTACTTTCAATCGTAAAAATTTTTCTATCGTAGATCACTATACCTATGTTCTGGCATCGGATGGCGATATGATGGAAGGTGTAGCATCCGAGGCATCTTCAATTGCCGGTCATCTGGGGCTTGGAAAACTCATCGTCCTTTATGACGACAATAACATATCTCTCGCTGCGCCTACCAGTGTTTCCTTTACCGAGGATGTTACCAAGAGATTCGAGAGCTACGGCTGGCAGGTTTTAAAGGTCGAGAATGGCAATACAGAATTGGATGAGATCAGAGAAGCACTGAAACAAGGTATCGCAGAAAAAGAGAAGCCTACACTGATACGGGTAAAAACGACAATCGGATTTGGAAGTCCAAACAAAGCTAATACTCATGATGCACACGGTTCTCCACTCGGAGAGGAAGAAGTTAAAGCAACGAAGCAAAACTTGGGATGGCCTCTTAGCCCCAGCTTCTACGTACCTGACGATGTTCTAGAGGATTACCGTAAAGCGGTTTCTGCAGGCAAAGAAAGTGAAGCTTCGTGGAACCAAATGTTCCAGAGGTATAAAAAGGAGCATTCCCAACTCGCACAGGAGTGGGAAATGATATGGGCTGGAAAGCTTCCAAAAGATTGGGAGAAAAAGGTTCCCGTGTTTTCAGCTGAAGAGGGACCACTGGCGACAAGAAAAGCATCGGGGAGTATCATAAATGCCCTTGTACCTGTAATAAAAAACTTTATTGGTGGGTCAGCGGACCTCGCTCCCTCAACCAATACCTATATGAAGGGCATCGACGAGCAGCAGAGGGACACGCACGGCGGACGTAATATCCGTTTTGGCGTACGCGAGCATGCCATGGGTGCAATTGTAAACGGTATTGCCTATCATGGAGGCCTGATCCCTTTTGGGGGCACCTTCCTCACCTTTTCCGATTATATGCGTGGTTCCGTACGGCTGTCTGCACTTTCTCATCTGCACACGATCTGGATCTGGACCCACGATAGTGTCTGGCTTGGAGAAGACGGCCCTACCCATCAATCGGTGGAGCACAATGCATCACTTCGTGCCATACCGAACCTTACCGTGATACGTCCGTGTGATGCAAATGAAACGTCAGTAGCCTGGAAAGTGGCACTTGAGCATAAAAGCGGTCCGGTTGCACTAATTTTGAGCAGGCAGGGATTGCCGGTACTGGATAGGAAAGTTTACGGTAAGGCCGAAGGTCTGGCAAAGGGGGCGTATGTTCTTTCTGATTCAGAAGGTAAGCCCGATGTTATCCTCATTGCCACGGGATCGGAAGTTGAACTGGCTCTCCAGGCAGAGGATCTCCTGAACCGGAAGGGAGTTCAATGCCGGGTTGTATCGATGCCGAGCTGGGAGCTCTTTGAAGAACAGAGCGAAGATTACAGACATAGTGTGCTCCCACCTGATATAAGGGCACGTGTTGTTATCGAGGCAGGAGTCAGTCTTGGATGGCATAAGTACGTAGGTGAAAAGGGGAGGATTGTGTGCCGTGATGATTTTGGTGCATCTGCGCCCCTCAAGGCTTTGCGGGAAAAGTTCGGTTTCACACCCGACCGTGTGGTAGATGAGGCCCTGAAGGCGTTTGCAGCAGCAAAAGCGTAATCGATTTTACCCCTTAAAAAATTTTTTTCTCAGGATATGTGCAGCTCGAACCAATGGTCTCAGTTTATCCAAGGCTCAGTCAATTGTAGAAGGCTCGAACGCATCGGGAGTAAAACCGAAATCAGGATTGAGCGTTATACGCTGGAAGCTCACAGCTTTCACGGCTGCTGAAACTTTCGCCGAAATATCATCCAGTGGAGTGATTTTTTCCTTTCTTACATCGATTACACCCATGCCCAGAGAGAGATGGTCGGGAAGCAATTGTAGGTCATCTACTTCACCTGTTTGGGTGTAGGCAAATTCCAGATTGACCTGACCAATTTTTGCTGTTTGCAGGTAGGGGAGGAGTGGTTTATAATTTCCAATCACATCACTCTTCCTTTTATAAACGCTGTGACTGCAATGCAGGTGTACTTCCGCTCGCAAGCCCCCGGTAACTCTATTCAGAGCACTTATTGCTCTTGGCAGCTCATTAGCGGCGTTCCATTTGCGGTGCAGTCTCTCGTCATGTATACGCTGACCTTCAGTGAATCGAGGATCACAAAAATAGGTCAATGACGGGTCGTCGATCTGAATGATATCAATACCGACATCCGCAAGTTTTTTTGCCTCAATTCCTATTACTTTCGCAAGATGGTCCATGAAATGTTCTCTCGTTCGGTGTGCGTCGCGACTGTAGTTTTCGTGCCAGTATCTGGTTGCAATAAGAAACGGACTTGGAAGCGCAAACTTGTGCAATATTCTATGACGAATCATGAGTAACTGTGCTATACTATTTTAAATTAAATCTTATCAATATTCGATTGGGGTTTGCTAAATGTCTGAGAGGGAAAAATCAGGAGTGGGTTCGGACCAGAAGTATTGTGAAAACTGTGGAAAGTTGATCGATGAAAAAGCTGTTATCTGTCCAAAGTGCGGAGTGCCTCTCGGTGCATATAAAAAGATATTAGAGAAGAGAAATGATGCCAGTGAGAAATCAAGGCTGGTTGCGCTTCTCTTTGCCTGGTTTTTAGGAGTATTCGGTATCCATCGATTCTATGTCGGTAAGGTTGGAAGTGGAATAATATGGATTATCACCTTAGGTCTCTTCGGTGTCGGTACTCTTGTTGATCTTATTTTAATCGCAATGGGAAAATTCAAGGATAAGGAGGGAAAACCTCTTCTGATTTGGGTCATCGATTGACCCTCACTCTATCAAGAAACACGAACGGCTAATCCGATTAGACGTTTGCACTTTAAATTTTTTTATTCTCATTCTCCTTCAGGTGAGGAATCACCCAATTTCCCACTCATGGAAAGATAAAATATTCCGAAACTTAAGTAAAGACAACCTGCAGGATGCGTATAATGAAAGAGAACTACATCAAACTGCTGGCATCTATGGAAACGCTTGTAAACCTTCACCGAGAACTCATCTCTGTTGAGCAGCAGAAGATTGATATGATAATCGACCAGAACTGGGGTGATCTGGAGCGGCTGGTAAACGAGAGCGAAAAAGTACTAAAGGATATTGAAAATTCGGAGATGTCGAGGGTCAAATTAATCGAGTCGTTAGGCTGCAGTAAAGATACATCTCTCTCCCAGATCGCGGAGCATCTACCAAAAGAGATCGGTGAGGATCTTTTAAAATGTGGTGAGAATCTCCGCTCCCTTATGCTACAGCTGAGAATTCTAAATAGTAGGTGTGAACAACTCATTGGGAGCAGTCTTGAGGTTATAGACTTCACTCTCTCGATGATGTCCGGAGCTGTGCGTGGAAAGACCTACAAACCGGATGGGGAGGAGAAAAAGGTGGAAGATGGCCATACTGCGCTGGTGTTTGATCTAAAAGCCTAAGTAAAGAGGCAACTATGTTATCAACTTTTTCAGGAATCGAACTGGGTAAGAAGGGACTCATAACCCATCAGGCAGCAATCAATGTTACCGGCCACAACGTAACCAATGCCGAAACAGAGGGCTACTCCCGCCAGAAGGTGACGTTGGAAGTTTTTGATCCCCTCTATATACCAGGTCTAACACGTGAAAACACACCAGGACAGATTGGCCAGGGTGTGCAGGTAGAGAAGATTCTCCGGGCTCGGGATATGCTCCTCGAAGACAGAATTCTCAGCGAAAAAAATGGTTTATCATACTGGAAAACTCTCAGTGACTGGATCTACCAGGTAGAGCTCATCCACAATGAACCATCGGACAGGAGCATTATGTACGTGCTTGACAAGTTCTGGGCCTCCTGGCAGGATCTTGCAAATAACCCTGAGGAAATAGGTTCACGGGAGGCAGTACGGGAAAACGGTAGTGCTTTAGCTCGTCATATCAACTACAATTTTCAAGCCTTGAAAGCTCTTAGGGACAATATTGAGCGAGCAATCGAGATGCGTACAGAGGAGATCAACGATCTTGCACGCCAGATCGCCAAGCTGAATGAGGAAATTCTGCGTTCTGAATCCACAGGTGATAATCCAAATGATCTCTGGGATAAACGGGATCTCCTTGTAGAGCGGCTTTCAAGCCTCGTGGATATAAGAATCGGACGAAGCGATCAGGATGAATTTATTGTATACATAGGTGGGAAGCACCTCGTTCAGGGAAAACATTTTGAACAGCTGATATTGGATAGAAATCCGAATAATGAGGGATATTCGGATATTCGCTGGAAGGTCGACGGATCACTTTTGAATCTGAAATCAGGTGAATTGAAGGCCCTGCTCGATGCCAGGGACATCGAGGTTAAGTATCAGATCGATGCTCTCGATGCATTTACAGCCAGCCTGATGGATCTTGTCAACTCGATTCACCGGCAAGGATTTGGTCTAAACCTGAGAACTGGTTTGAATTTTTTTAATGAAAAGCAGATTTCAGCTAACCTGCTCGGCGACTACGACTTTGACCGAGATGGATTTATCGATGGGACAGCTCTATTCAGAATTGCAGGGAACAATGTCGTTGATCATGGGGATGTTGTGGGTCTACAGGGCACCATTACGCTAAATGACGGAATAATCGTTGATTATACGAGGACCGATACAGTTGCTGATATAGTGACAAGGGTGAATAATGCAGGTGCAGACGTGAAGTTGTTCATCAACGGGGAGGGCAAGCTGGTTGTCAAATCAGACACACCTCGCCTAGCGATCTCGCATTTGGAAGATTCTGGTGATTTTCTCGTGGGGTACTCTGGGGTGCTTAGGAGAAGTGGTGAGGAGGGTAGTTTTGACGTCGGTGAGGCAGGTATGGCTGCTGCTATTTCCGGGGAATTCATGATAACACCCTTCATTCATCCCTCATCCTGGATCAGTCTGGATGATAGTATAGCAAATGAAGTTGAGTCTATTGCTGCGAGTGCGGGAACCGATACTGATGGAGATGGTATTCCCGACCTAACGATGGGTGCAGGCAATGGCGACAACGCCCTGAGTATTGCGGGCATTCGGTTTCAAAGAGCTGTTATGGGTGGAACTGAAACGCTCAATGAATTTTTTCAGAGTATCATTGCTGGGACAGGGCTCAGAGGAGAAGCAGCGCAAAGTGAGAATCAGAACAGGGATCTCATCGTAGAAAATCTCATCAATCTGAGAAAATCAATATCCGGAGTTAATATCGATGAGGAACTTGTAAATCTAGTGAAATTTCAGCATGGCTATGCGGCTGCTGCGCGTTTTATTACAAAGGTAGATGAAATGCTCGATCTGCTTATTAATAGAATGATGTAGTAAGGGAGGAATATGGTGAGTATGCGAGTATCGTCCAACATGATAGGGGACAATCTTATAAATGTGACGAAAAAAAATACCGAGAAAATGCTCCGGTTACAAAACAATCTCTCAACAGGGGTGAAACACAGAATACCTCGAGAGGATCCAATCGCAGTTAGTCATTCAATTAACTACAAGCGGGTGCTATTTGAACTCGGTCAGTTCGAGAAAAATGTGGATGATGGCATATCCAGAATCAATGTGGCGGAGACGGCTCTTGCTAATGCAACCGATATATTGCAAAGAATACGTGAGCTGGGAGTACAAGGAGCAAATGGTGTCTATACGAAAGAGGATAGGGCCAAGATTGCAACTGAGATAGATCAGCTCCTGAATGAGCTTGTCTTTATTGCAAACGCGAAATACAAGAGCAGGGCCTTGTTCGGAGGGAATGATACATTGGAAAATCCGTTCAGGGCTAACCGAAGTTTCTCTAAATATGCCGGTAAGGAAGTTATCGACCGTGTTGAGTACTATGGAGATATCGGTGAGCAGAATAGAGAAATAGCCAGAGAAGATATTGTCTCAATAAATGTACCTGGTAATGAAGTTTTTTGGGCAGAGCAATCATCGCTGTTCTCTTCCGTGGATGCGAGAAACTATATTGTGCCTGCTGATTCAAAAGTACGAATTAATGGAGTACCAATTCATTTCAAAGCAGGTGACAACATCGAAATGATCGTTAATCGTATCAACAATGCGCCCGTGCCGGTAAGAGCATCGGTAAATCGTATGAATGGAGGTATTATCCTCGAAACATCGTCTGCAAGGGACATCTGGATCGAGGACATTGAGGGGAGCACCCTCATGCAGGATATCGGAGTAATTTCTGGAGCCAACCCGCCCAAAAACCTCTCTCCAACTGCAAGACGATTTGGCGGTAATTTGTTTGATATGGTTATGAGAATAAGGAACTCGCTGTACATGGATGACCCAGAAGATGTTGGATCAAGGGCACTGGGCGGTATCGATCTTGCTATAGAAAATCTTCTCAAGTACCGGACTGAACTGGGAGCCCGATCGAACAGACTCGATATGGTAAAAGCTCGAATAATCCAGGATACAACCAACATGGAGGATATTATTTCGAAAAATGAGGATGTTGATATTGCAGAGGCAATCACAAAATTGCGTATGCTCGAGCTTGTTCATAGATCAGCTCTCGGCGTAACAGCACGGGTCATACAACCAACATTATTAGACTTTTTAAGGTAAGGAGTTTCTCATATGAAGATTAAAACAAAGCCTTATGGTGAGATTGAAGTCAGTGAAAAACAGAAACTCTGTTTCCCAGATAGCATTATCGGCTTCGAGGGAATTCATAACTACTATCTCCTCGACTCCCGCGAAGGTCCTTTCTACTGGCTTCAGTCTGCCGAACATCCGGAGCTCGCTTTCCTCCTCATCGACCCGCGAATATTCAAATCCAATTATAAGCTGATGGTACGGGAGGAAGATTTGAGATCAATCGGGATAGAAAATAATGATCAGTGTGTTGATCTCGCAATTGTAACCGTACCTGAAGATCCCGCCAAGATTTCTGCCAACCTCATGGGTCCGATAATAATTAATAAAAAAACACGCGAGGCGAAACAGGTCATTTCTGCGAATGACGAATATACGGTAAAGCATTATATTATGGAGGAATTTAAGAGCAAGAAAGAAGACCTCGTGGAGACCGCGTAATGCTTGTTTTAACGCGTAAACCCAAAGAGAGTATTATGATTGGGGATGATGTTGAGGTTTCAATTGTTGAAGTCAAAGGTGATCAGGTAAAATTAGGTATTTCGGCACCGAAAAACATTAAAGTGCATCGCAAAGAGATATTTCTAGCGATACAGAGTGAAAATATCGATGCTTCCAAATCGATGATTGAAAGGGTTGGTGAGATCGGAGGAATTTTCAAGAAGAGGAAATAACTCCCCCCTGCTTTCTATCCTCACGACACAATAATACTCATTCCACAGGAGACAAAATGACGGTTGAGCAAGCGATAAAGAAAAGACAAAGTGTCAGACATTATCAGGATAAACCTATCGAGAGGTTAAAGCTCGATCTGCTTATTGAAGCGGCACGATTGGCGCCTTCTGCTGGTAACCGGCAGGAGTGGCGTTATGTAATAGTAACCGACAGTGATGTAAGAAAAAAGCTCGCAGTCGCTGCTGCCAACCAGAAATTTGTTGGAGAAGCCCCGTGTGTCATCGTTTGTTGTGCAGATACTGACTCATATAAGATGCGATGTGGGCAGATGTGTTATCCGATCGATGTTGCAATTGGGATTGACCACATGACCCTTAGAGCAGTGGAGCTTGGATTGGGTACGTGCTGGATTGGAGCCTTCTATGAGGATGAGGTGAAAAAAATACTCGGAATTCCACCGCGCATCAGGGTGGTTGAGCTCCTTACCGTTGGGTATCCTGCCGATAGTGTGGTGAGGAAAAAGCATAGGCTTGATAAGCAAAAAATCGTATTTTATGAACGATGGGCAAGTCATTAAACGAATCGGTACATGGGCGTGCAAAGGTTATAAACGGCTGGACACTGGTACATTCCGGCGTTTGTCTGGTTTACGGTCTATATCTTCTCGTTAAAGGGCCCGAATACATCGGGTCCTTTTATTTCATATCCCTGGTTCTTTTCGGTCTGGGGAGCTTTACAACCTTTTTTCTGGTACAAACAGAATATATATTCCGTATACCGAATTTAATAAGCATGCTCCGACTTGTCATCGGCCTGATCGTGATTCTATGGTTCTGGAAAGATCCACACATCAACTCCGCTAAATTTCTTTTACTCTTAGCTGCATCAATTTCCGATATTTTGGACGGATTAACCGCGAGAAAAGTTGGTACAACACATTTTGGTGCTAAGTTGGATATGGAACTCGATGCTTTTTTCATGCTGATTCTTTCCATCATAGTTCATTTTTTCCTCATGCTGGGGCAATGGGTTCTTGCGTTTGGATTGATGCGCTATGCTTACGTATTTATTTTAATTTTCTTTCCTGCAGAGATAGAACTCCCACGGGTTGTTTGCAAATTTGAAAAAACCGCCTGTGTCGTCTCGGTCTTTTCCCTACTTGTCTTTACAGCTCCCCTGCACAACTTCCTTCGGTCACCCTTAATGAGTTTAAGCTGGAAGATCGTTGTTGGGTTTTTCGCACTGACAATCCTCTGCATTTCGTTCTTGATGGATTTTCTTGTTCGAGTGTTTTCCAGCAAAAAGCGGCTATCAGAAGAAAGATTATCGTGAGGGTTTCATAACTTTGAAATATGCATCATAGATTAATATGCATTTTATTGATATAGTAGTATTTTAAACTATACTGAAAGGGATGTTATTGTAGTGGTTCCACCATACATTCTCTTGGGAGGGGAACGGTGGCAGAACAGCTCATACTCAAACATTTACCTTTTATTAGAGTTCTTCCCAGTTGGGCTCAGGAACTTTCATACAAGTATTGCTCCAAGACCGCTAATCTTTATATAGTTCATGGAAACATACGAGATTTCCTTCCTCACAAAATGAAGGAAGGCGAGTTCATGTTTGTCAAGATTCAGTCCTATATATCAGAGGTTTTATTTGGGAACAGGGATATTATTGTCTACTATGACCGATCTTCGGGGATCAGCTTCTGCAGGCAGGAGATGAAGCAGGAGTATCTTACAGAGATACGTTCCATTGAGGGTAACAAACCCTCGGAAGATTTTCTAACCAACAATCCAATAGTTGCATTCGGGTTCCTAGAAAAGTACTTCTATGCAAATATAAAACATAAGTACAGAATTGTTCTTCTCATAGATTATGCAGAGACGATAATTCCGAACACGAATTTCTCAAGCTATACGGAAGAAGACCGTTACTGTCTCGTAACCCTTAATCGGTGGGGGACCGACCCAATATTCAATGAGAATGATATCTCTATTGTTCTTCTTACGGAAAACCTCGCCGATCTGAGCATGAAGATGATGCGATCTCCCAGTACGGTTAAAGTTGAGATACCCATGCCTGATGAACGGGTTCGTTCCAGTTTTTTAGAATATCTCAGCAATCAGAAATCTCTTCTTCTCCATCAGAGTCTATCACCGGTAAAGGTTGCCAAGATAACGGGAGGGCTCAATTTGGTCAATATACGACAGGTTGCAGCAGAGTCATATCAGGAAAACAGAGAGATAACGCTGGATTATCTTAGAAAGATGAAGAAGGAGATCATTGAAAGCGAGGCCATTGGCCTTCTCGAATTCATCGAGTCTGAGCATGATCTGTCAATGGTGTCTGGGCATGAATTCGTTAAGAAGCGGTTCAAGAACTCTGCCCGTGCAATTAAGCAGGGAAGACTCGATGTGCTTCCAATGGGCTATCTCATTTCGGGACCAGTTGGAACTGGGAAAACGTTTATAGTTACCGCCTTTGCCGGTGAGATAGGCATACCGATAGTCAGATTCCAAAATTTCAGGAGCAAATGGCAGGGAGTGACTGAGTCAAATCTTGAAAAGATTCTCAACATTTTGAAAGCAATGGCTCCGGTAGGCGTCATGATCGACGAGGCTGATGCTTTTCTCGGTCACCGGCATCAGGAGGGAGATTCGGGGACGAGCAATCGTATTTTTGCTCAGATATCCTCGTTTATGGGAAATACAGAGTATAGGGGGAAGATTATCTGGTTTCTCATTACCTGCAGGCCCGATCTACTTCCCATCGACCTCAAACGTCAGGGAAGAGCTGAGGAGCATCTCGCCCTGTTTTACCCCGATACCATTGAGGAGAAGCAAGACCTCTTTAAAACTCTCGTAAGAAAATTAAAGCTCAAGGTACAAAAGGTTGATGTGGTTGAACTCTTTAAGAAATATCATTTTGATTTTTCGGGGGCAGATCTTGAATCGATCTTGATCCGAGCCAAATTTGCCGCTGCAATGAATAATCATACCATCATTACTCCTGAAGATCTTGAAGAGAAGATCAAAGATTTTGTGCCACCCACCTACCCTCACGAGATAGAGCTCCAAAACCTCGTTGCAGTTCTCGAGTGTACCAGCAGGCAGATGGTACCAAAGCGGTTTCAGGATCTTAACCGCGCAACGATCGTCTCAGAGATAAAACAGTTGAAGGTTCTTCTCGGGGAGAGGGATTTCTTCGAGTAGCCCCGTTAATCGGCCTTCGCATCCTGTTATGCACCGTATGGGAGAACTATATGGATGATGTTCAACCGAGGATGACAAAAGCACTTGGCACAAAAGAAATATTTTGTATTGCCGCCGGTGCCATGATATCCTCCGGCTTATTTGTTCTTCCATCAATCGTTTATGCTAAAGCTGGACCGTCTATTATTCTATCCTACATATTTGCCGGATTTCTTATGGTACCGGCAGTTCTATCGAAAGTAGAACTTGCTACGGCAATGCCAAAATCTGGCGGAACCTATTTCTTCATTCACCGAAGTATGGGACCTCTATTTGGTACTTTTGCGGGATTCGCCAGCTGGTTTTCCCTTAGCTTAAAAAGTGTCTTCGCTCTCGTTGGTATAGGAGTGATTATTGATGGGATTTACGGAGCCTATCCTGGTATGATGGTGAAAATTATTGGTGTTGGATTTACCCTTTTGTTTACCTTTCTGAATATTCTCAGTGTAAAGGAGAGTGGGAGGTTACAGGTGCTGCTTGTTTTCGGCCTCGTTGCAATCCTGATTTTTTATATTTTCACCGGATTAAATCACATCGATGTAAACAGGTATGTTCCATTTAGACCCCAGGGATGGAGCGCCGTATTAACGACAACTGGTATGGTCTTTATTTCGTACGGTGGATTGACGAAGGTTGCTTCTATTGCAGAGGAGGTTAAAAGTCCGGGAAAAACTATACCCCGTGGTATGTTTTCAGCATTCTTTGTCGTAACCCTGCTCTATGTACTGACCGTATTTGTAACAGTGGGGTTGCTGCCTGGAGCTCAGTTCTCAGCCACCCTCATTCCTATATCTCTCGGCGCATCGATTACCACCGGCAGGTTCGGATATATCCTTCTCATGGTTGCAGCGGCTACAGCCTTCATCACAACTGCTAATGCCGGTCTGCTCTCCGCTTCACGAGTTCCCCTCGCTATGGCAAAGGACAATCTGATACCCATGGTGTTTTCAAAAATTAGTTTCAAGCGAAATACTCCGGTTGTGTCCATTGGATTTACCGCTCTTTTCATGATACTGGTCATCATCTTTCTTGATATCGAGTCTCTCGTAAAGGTCGCGTCAACAATGATGCTCCTCCTCTTTGTGTTTGTGAACATTTCTGTCATAATCATGAGGGAGAGCAGATTGGTTTCCTACAAACCGGATTTCAAATCTCCAGGCTATCCGATCACCCAGATCATCGGTATTATACTATATCTAACTCTTATTTCCCAGATGGGAAAAATCCCCCTCCTCCTCACCCTCGTGTTTATTGCCGCCTCGGTAGCGTGGTTTTTTCTCTACTCGAAATCGCGAAGCAAGAGAGAGTCTGCCTTGATTCATATTGTCGAAAGGGTTACATCAAAGGAGATCAGAACGAGCACCATCACAGATGAGCTTAGAGAGATTCTTATAGAACGTGACGAAATAGCCCCGGATCGTTTCGACCGAATTGTCAAAAATGCTACGATTCTCGACATACAGGAAAAGATAGATGCACACGGGCTTTTTCACATTCTTGCAGATATTTTTGCACAGAAATTCAATTTACCCTCAGATACACTTTTCGACCTGCTCGTGAAGCGTGAGGCTGAGTCGACAACTGCCATTCACGACGGACTGGCAATTCCCCATATCATCGTCGATGGAGAACAGCAATTTGAGATCGTCATTGTTCGTTCGAAACAGGGTATCAAGTTCGGGGAGGATGTGCCCCCTGTGAACGTTGTTTTCGCCCTTGCGGGTACGAGGGATGAGAGGAATTTTCATCTGAAGGCTCTCATGGCCATCGCGCAGATAGTACAGAGCAGTGATTTCGTTCCTCGATGGACGAAGGCAGGTAATATCGAAGAACTCAGAAGTCTCATTCTTCTATCAGAGCGAGTTCGAAAGGGCGAGCTCTGAAAGAGTAAACTCAATTCTTTTGCCTCAAGACGTTAATAAAATCCTCTTATACTGTTCGGTTTTGCAACTATAAATGGGTCTTTAAAATCTTGACAGAAAGGCAAAATAAAGATAACCTAAAAGATATTTTTTTAAGGAGGTTGTTAAGTTATGAAAAAAATCATCTTAATCTCACTCTGTTTTATGCTTGTTTTTGGTTTGATGTTTGCCAGTGGTTCAAAAAAAACGGAAATGGAGGGCGAACTTCATCTTGTAGTTGCCACTGATGCGACGTGGCCACCTATGGAGTATATAGATGAAAAAACAAAGGATATTATAGGTTTTGACATTGATCTGTTTAAGGAGGTTGCAAAGGCAGGTGGTTTCACGGTGGAGTTCAAAAACACTGCATGGGACGGAATATTTGCTGGTCTTGCCGCTGATAAGTACGATGCTATCATCTCCTCGGTTACCATCACAGAGGAGAGAAAGGAGCAGATGGACTTTTCAAAACCTTATATCAACGCAGGGCAGATTCTCGTTGTTCCCAATGCAACAAGGGGTGTATCAGAGCTGAGCGATATGAAGGGAATGACTGTTGGTGCACAGATTGGAACAACGGGGTCTTTCGAGGTGGAAAAGGTTGAAGGTGTCGGGCTGAAAACCTATGACGAGATAGGTCTGGCATTTGAGGATCTTGTAAATGGAAGGATCGACGGGATTGTTGCCGATACACCGGTTGCAGCGAATTTTGCACTCCAGAATGAAGCCTATAAGGGTAAATTGAAGATCGTCGGTGAACCTTTTACAGAAGAGTTTTACGGCGTCTGTGTTCGTAAGGGTAATACACAGGTGCTCGATGCGGTGAATGCGGGACTCGATAAGGTGCTTGGCACCACAACGTATAAAAATATCGAGAAGAAATGGCTTAGATAAAGTACTCTGGGCTGCCTCGGGAGTTTTATCGAAGTTCTGAGGCAGCCCACAGACTGATAAATCGCAGTTTTGGTCTCTGCAAATGAAAAATGAGAGGATCAGTACAGACGATAGTACATTGATTCCCCGTAAGGGGGAGAGGCAAATTTTTTCAGCCTGGAAAATATCGTTTTTCGGTGCTATCGGTCTTATCATTTTTCTCGTTATCTACTCTCCTGACCCCTATGCACGTATACTGCTCTTTCTTCCCGATGGCATTGTAAAGACTTTCCAGGTAACGGTATTTGCAATTCTTCTTGCATTGATAATCGGACTCATTGCCGGATTGGGAAGGGTTTCGAGGATCAGGTTTATCAATAAAATAGCAACTATTTATGTTGAAGTTGTCCGCGGAATACCGCTTTTAGTACAGATCTTCTATATCTACTATGCACTCGGCAGAATCGTAAAGATTCCCGATATAGCTTCTGCAATTATAGCGATGGCAGTCTGCTATGGAGCATATCTTGCTGAAATCATACGTGCAGGGATACAGGCGATTCCTCATGGTCAGATGGAGGCATCCCTTGCTCTTGGTCTCTCGAGAAGCCAAACGATGCGGTATATTATTCTACCGCAGACTTTGCGGGTCATTCTACCCCCAATTGGAAATGAGTTCATTGCCCTTCTCAAAGACTCATCCCTTGTATCCATATTAGCTGTCTCGGATCTCCTGAGGCGGGGGAGAGAGTTTGCTGCACACACGTTTGAGTATTTTGAGACACTAACGATTGTTGCCCTCGTATACCTCATTCTCACACTCTTCTTCTCCTGGATTGTTGGATTAATGGAGGCTCGGTTAAACAGAAATGTCAGATGACGTTAAGATACGAATAGAGAACGCAACCAAAATATTTAAGGTGTATAAAAGGGAGATTGAAGAGCCTGAGGAGATAGCGGTTCCACGGGGTCATATTACTGTAGCGAAAGTCGAAAATCATCAGAAGAGAAGAGAGTTTGCGTCACGAGAGCGTGTTAAAAAGAAAAAGGTTAAACAGTCCTATCTCTATGCGTTGAGGAACGTTACTTTGCGCGTCAACCGTGGGGAAGTCGTTCTGGTAATAGGACCTTCGGGGAGTGGAAAATCCACACTCCTCAGATGCATAAATAGACTGGAGGATCTATCGGGGGGTTCGATCTGGATCGATTCTATCTGTGTATCCGATCCGGCAACCGATATCAGGAAGGTACGCGAAGAAGTTGGTATGGTATTTCAAAGTTTCAATCTCTTTCCTCATTTAAGTGCCATTGATAATATTGCTCTTGCTCCGGTGGTTGTAAAAAGGATGCCACGGGGGAAAGCTCTTGAAAAGGCACGCACCCTTTTGAAAAGGGTGGGACTCGAGGACAAGGAGCATTCCTTCCCCAATCAGCTCTCCGGCGGGCAGCAGCAGAGGGTGGCAATTGCTCGTGCCCTGGCAATGGATCCTCACCTCATGCTCTTTGATGAACCAACCTCAGCACTCGACCCCGAAATGATAAAGGAAGTACTCGATGTAATGCTCGCCCTGGCAAGGGAGGGAATGACTATGTTCGTTGTATCCCATGAAATGGGATTTGCAAAAGCAGCTGCGAAGAGGGTGATATTCATGGACGAGGGTGAAATCGTAGAAATTGGCCCGCCGGGGAAATTGTTCAACAATCCCGATGAAGAGAGAACGAAACGGTTTCTAGAGCATATCTTATAAAATTAAGGTAAATTATGGGGACAGATCCCGTTGTTAATCCAATTGATTAACGCAGTTGTAAAGTGGTTATGCATGTGTTGCTTTCAGAAAAAGTTGTGATCTTCCCTTCAGACCGACCTTCACGGGACTCGAGGGTTACAAGAATCTCATGACCTCTCGGTAACCAGAGTTCGATAAATCCATTGTGCATCGTTTGCATAGTTGTATCAATATGTATGGTGCCGTCTTCTCCTTCGGCAATTACCCTTACTGGAAAATTGACTAGCTCTCCCTGACATCCCGACGTATAATGCACTTCGCAGGGGTGTGTTACCTTACGATATGGAGCTATGGCTACGACCATCTCATCGGTGGGAAGTGGAATTGTTACGCTTTCGCCATTACTGAAATTGAAATGTATTATTTCAGGAGTCACGAAACTCTCTACATCAGCTTTGACCTTTTTCCAGCTGTTCGCCTGTGCCAGAGCCTCTTTGACGCTCAGGCCTTCCAGGATCTGAGGGGAGGGTATTTGGGTCTTCAAATCCACACTTTTAGCGATATCCCGGTAACCGAACAGCAGTAATAGTGGTAAAAGAAGCACAGTTACATAGTATTGTACTTTCATGAACATCTCCAGCTTTTAAGGTTAAAAAGAACATAGGGGTCTTAAGTTAAAGGGTCAACGTGCTTTGGTACACTCCCTAGTACTCAAGAATCGGAATAGTTTTTTTCACCAGCAAAAATCGGAACCTCCAGATGATTTTCTGCCGGTGGTAGAGGGCATGCATACCTATAGTTGTAAACACAGTAGGGATTATAGGCCTGGTTAAAATCTATGGTGATTCCTCTACCGCCCGTATGTTGAATATCTATGTATCTGCCGCCTGCATAGGTTTGTTTACCGCTTGTTTCATCGGTAAATGCGAGAAAAAGCCCCCTGTTTTGTTCAATTGTTTCAGGTTTCAACAGAAGAAGCTTATGCACCCTTTTTTTGATGGTAAACTCCGCAAATGCAAAGCGAATATACTGCTCAACCGATCCGTCAGTCATGGGGATAGAGATTCTCTGTTTATCCCGAAGAGGATAGAGCCTAGCTTTGATCCTATATTTTGGGTCAGGGGAGAAATACTGAAGTTCGGAAAAGGACTCCTTGCCATCTTCGTCGAATGGAGAAAGATCTGAGTTTTTCATAAAGTAATCGATCTCGGCTCTTTTTATATTGATACTTGCGATATACTCACGAGTTTCCAATTGGTTATGCCAGATGTAAATACCTAAACCGACAGCACCCAGGAAAATAATTGGGTAAATTATTCTAAATAGTGTGTTCTTCATTTTCATAAAAATAACCCGCATGTGCCGTGTGTCGGGGCCAATTTGAGACCTATTAATTAAGTGGGTTGTCTCACAGCTGCTTCATGTACTCTACAACCACTAGGGCGAGTGCAATTCACAGTTAGATATTGACGTCCCCTTTGATTGAGGTGTTGGCTCAAAATTAGGGTTCCCGCATCACGTACACAGCAGGTTATTAAAATTTACTATGAACCCGAATTGAAGTAAACACAATTATTCAGCATCTTTTGTTTAGAACGCAATTCTTGATACCCCTCTTTGTACCTTCTTTTTTTCAAAGAAACGTATTGACTTTTGTCCCCCGATATTGTATCCTATGCTTGAAAAGAGGAATTTCTTTTCAGGTCACTCCC